>CALBTQ010000839.1 GCA_937967875.1 uncultured Pseudomonadota bacterium | reverse complement strand
AGATCGTATTCGGTGACTGGAGTTCAGACGTGTGCTCTTCCGATCTGGGCTGTATGCGATCATGGAAACCACCCTGGGCACCATGGTGATCAAACTCGAACCGGAAAAAGCGCCCAAGACGGTCGAGAATTTCGTCGGCCTGGCCACGGGCAAAAAGACCTGGACCGACCCGCGCACCGGCGCGAAGAAAAACGATCCGTTCTACAACGGCATCATCTTCCACCGCGTGATTCCGGACTTCATGATCCAGGCCGGCTGCCCGCTGGGCCGCGGCACCGGCGGTCCGGGCTACCAGATCGCCGACGAGTTCGATCCGTCGCTCAAGCACGACGGCCCGGGCGTGCTCTCGATGGCCAACGCCGGCCCCAACACCGGCGGCAGCCAGTTTTTCATCACCGTCAAGGCGACCCCGTGGCTCGACGGCCGCCACGCCGTGTTCGGCAAGGTGGTCAAGGGCCTGGACATCGCGGTGAAGATTTCCCAGACCCCGCGCGACGGCCGCGACAAGCCGCTCACCGACGTGGTCATCAAAAGCGTGACCATCGAGGAAGTGAAATAAAGCGGTAAAACACTGTTCCAAAGAAAAGGGCGACCCGCATGGGGTTGCCCTTTTTTATGGATTGGGTGTCACGGATAAATAGTGATAATGTATAAGTTATAAATTGATATAATACTATCAACTTGTCACTTATAACTCATCATTTATAACTGGCCTCGCCTTGATCAGCAGCGCCGCGACGATGTACACGGCCACGCCGGCCAGCACCGTGTTCTGGAAGCCGACGATCATCGCCAGGACCAGCGAGCAGATGCTGGCCAGCACGCCCATCGCGCCGTTGACCGCCCAGAACCACGCCTTGTCCGGATCGCCGAAGCGCAGCATCCCGGCCGGGAAGGCGAAGCCCATCAAAAATCCGGACGGCGCCAGAAACGCCACCGCCAGCGCGACGCGCCACGCATAGGCCCAGCCCAGCGTCAGGTCGGTCACCGGCCGCAACGCGACGTTGAGCGCCAGCAGGCCGAAGGGCAGCAGCAACGACCACGCCTGCACGCGCGCCAGGGCCACGCGTCCGGCCAGCAGCGAGCCGCAGCCCGCGCCGCACAACAGCGCGGCGATGACCACCGTCATCGCGTAACTGGGATGCCCCAGGTAGAGAATGAACCGCTGAATCGCGCCGGTTTCCACCAGCATGAAGGCCACGCCGATCGCCGCGAAATACACGCTGCCGCGCCAGAACTCCTCACTGTGTTTCAGCCGGCGGGCGAAGAAAAACGGCGCGAAAAACAACAGCAGCGCCAACGCGATCACGATCAGCAGCAGCCACTTGAGCAGCACGATCGAGTGTTCGTTCGTCGAATTGAACGCGGCGACGCTTTTATCGACCGGGTCGAAAAACGAGATCGTCTGGAAGAAAAACGGATGATCGTCGACCGGAGAGGTCAGATCGATGCCCAGGTTGTCGGGCACGCCGTTGACCAGAAACGCGGCGAACAGCGAAGGCGCGGGCGCGGCGGCGGGCGCCGGCCAATGCACGAAAAAGCCGCGCGCGTCGGCGACGCTCTGCAACCGGGCCAGCTCGTCGTCGGTCAGCGGCGTGCGCGAAACGAGCACCGTGGCGATCTTCCCCGCCGACACCACCGCCAGGTGCCGGTTGGGCTCGACGACGCCCTGCTGGATCAGCATGCGTTGCGCCATCAGCGCGATGCGCGTGCCTTCGAGCTGCCGCCGTCCCTCGAACCAACGGCTGATCGAAATCAGGCCGGTGGGCGTCAGGCGCTGCCAGTAGAGCGTCAGCGCCTCGTGCGTGTACAGATAATTTTCCGACAGCGCGTAGGCCCCGGCGGCGGTCGCCGTGTAGCTGTCGATCAACGAAATCTGAATCAGGTCGTAGCGATGCGGCGTGCGCGTGAGGAAGCTGCGCCCCTCGTCGGCCACGGCCCGCACGCCCGGCAGGTCGTACACCCCGCCGGACACCTCGCGGAACGGACCGCGCAGCGCGGCGATCGTGTGCTCGTTGAGCTCGACCGCATCCACGTTCCGCGCGCCCGCCTGCAGCGCGGTGACGATGTCGCGTCCGCCGCCCGCGCCGATCACGCAGACCTCGCGCGGCGGCCGCAGTTGGTAGCCGGCGCTGGTCACGTCATAAAACAGATAGCCCAGATCGCCGCCGCGTTCGCCCAGCGGCACGATCGCCGTGCCGGCCGCGCCGTCTTGTTCGATCCACGGTTGCACGACCGGCGGACCGTCGTACTTCTTCCCCAAGCCCCAGCCGGTGAAGCCGATGTTGGGAATCACCGTCAGACGCGCGGTGGGCGTCCACTTTTCAAACAGCAGCTCTTTTTCCTGATAATCCTTGTTGTAGCGCAGCGTGAACGGCTCGCCCCACAGCAGGCACAGCACCAGCGCCGCGCCCAGCACGCCGGCCAGCACGCGGTATTGTTTGAGGATGAACAGCACCAGCACCGGCAGCAGCCCGGCCAACGCGATGATGTGCGGCGTGGGCAGGCGGTGCATCAGCGGAATGATCATCAGCGCGCCGGCCGTCGCGCCCAGCAGGTCGGCTCCGTACATCGTCCCGATGCTCTTGCCGCGCGCCTGCAACAGCAGCAGGCAGACCACCGCGCCCAGGCTGAGCATCGCCGCGAGCACGGCCACGACGATCAGCAGCACGCCCGGCGGAAAGAGGCTGCCCATGCCCTGGATGCGGCCGGTCCCGCGCGACAACAAGCCGCCGAGTTTGAAAATCAGAATCACCGACAGCGGCACAAACAGCGCCGTCGCCGCCAGCGCACGGGCCAGCGAACGTTCGCGCGGCGGGCGCAGCGCGTACCACACGCCGGGCGCGCCGATGCCCAGCATCGCCAGCGACACGGACAAAAACACGAAGTGGTACCACATCACCACGCTCAGGATGCGCGTGATGGCGACCTGGTAGCAGATCGACGCGCAGGAGATCAGCGCGATGACCAGGTACAGCACCTTGGGCGGCGCGGCGTCGGCGGCGCGGGGCACAGGCTCGGCGGCGGTTGACTGCATCGGTTATTTCCATCGATTGATTGTGGACGAGTTCGAGTTTGCCCGATGGTAATGGATTTTCCCGGGCAACGCAAAACGGCGGCGGCAAAAAAAATAGGGCGCTTCCGACGAAGCGCCCGGTGGCGGAGAGAGAGGGATTCGAACCCTCGGCACGCTTTTAACGTGCACTCACTTAGCAGGCGAGCACCTTCGGCCACTCGGTCATCTCTCCGTAGCCGATCTTCAAACGGAGGGAGAGGGATTCGAACCCCCGAGGCGTTGCCGCCCAGCGGTTTTCAAGACCGCCGCCTTCAACCACTCGGCCATCCCTCCACCGGCCGGTTGCGTTCGCATCGCGCACGCGCCGACCTCTCCCCGTCGCTGCAAAGAACCATTCCGCAAAGCGGGGTATCCGTATAACATCCGCCACGAGGCAAGTCAACAATCTAGTGGCGGAGGCGGTGGGCTGCGGCGGGCTGCGGCGGGCGCAGCCCCGGTTGGCCGATCCCGGGCAGGCAAGGGGACCTGCCCCACCGGTAGGGGCAATCCCCTGTGGTTGCCCAGGGCCAAATGGACGAAGGGATCCACTTTTTTGTCATGCCCGCGCAGGCGGGCATCCAGGACTAGCCGATGCCTTTCCTGACCTTTTCTAAAAGGAAGGCCGCACTTCGTGCGGCGGTAAAGGAATCCTGGATCCCCGGGTCAAGCCCGAGGATGACATGATCTGCATACGCCTGAATAAAATGCGGTTTATATGCGCGAAAAGCGTTATATTATGCGGGCGAAAAAAGACCTGGCCGAAATGCATACTCTGCTTGACAGCAAACCCTAAGCGGTTAGAATTTTGCTGCTTCGGCGCGGCAGCATGCGCCGGGCATCTGGAAGAACAACGGTACGACACCGAAGGAAACTTCAGCGCAAAGGAGCCAATCCATGTCAGTCAGAAAGGTCGTCATCGCCGGAGCCGGGGGCCGCGATTTCCACAACTTCAATCTCAATTTCCGCGACAACGAAAACGTGCGCGTGATCGCCTTCACGGCCACGCAGATCCCGCACATCGACGACCGCCGCTACCCGCCGGAGTTGGCCGGCCCGCTTTATCCCGAGGGCATTCCGATCGTCCCCGAAGACGACATGCCGCGCCTGATTCAGCAGGAAGGCGCCGAGGAAGTCATCCTCGCCTACAGCGACCTGAGCCACCAGTACGTGATGGAGCTGGCCGCCGCGATCAACGCGCTGGGCGCCGATTTCACGCTGATGGGCACGAACCACACGATGCTCAAATCGTCCAAGCCGGTCGTGTCGATTTGCGCAGTGCGCACCGGTTGCGGCAAAAGCCAGACCACGCGCCGGGTGGTCAAGCTGCTGCAGGCCGCGGGCAAGAAGGTCGTGGCGATCCGCCATCCGATGCCCTACGGCAACCTGGTCAAGCAGAAGGTGCAGCGCTTCGCCGAGCTGGCCGATCTGGACAAGCACGAGTGCACGATCGAGGAGCGCGAGGAATACGAGCCGCACATCGTCAACGACATCGTCGTGTACGCCGGCGTCGACTACGGCGCCATTCTGGAGCAGGCCGAGCAGGAAGCCGACGTGATCATCTGGGACGGCGGCAACAACGACACGCCGTTTTACGCGCCCGATCTGGAGATCGTCGTGGCCGATCCGCTGCGGCCGGATCACGAACGGACCTACTATCCGGGCCTGACCAACATTCTGCGCGCCGACGCGGTGGTCATCAACAAGGTCGTCTCGGCCGACGGCGAAGCCATCGAAATCGTGCGCGAGAATGTGCAGCACTTCAATCCGCGGGCGGCGATCATCGAGGCGGCCAGCCCGCTGTTCATCGAAAACGGCATCGACCTGCGCGGCAAGAAAGTGCTGTGCATCGAAGACGGCCCGACGCTGACCCACGGCGGCATGTTGTTCGGCGTGGCGATGCTCGCGGCGCAGCGTTTCGGCGCCGAACCGGTCGATCCGCGCCCCTATCTGCAGGGCGAGTATGTTGACGTTTTCGAAAAATACCAGCACATTGAAGATCTGCTGCCGGCGATGGGCTACGGCGAGCAGCAGATTCGCGATTTGCAGGCGACCGTCGACGCGGTCGAGTGCGACGCGGTGATCATCGGCACGCCGATCGACTTGCGGCGGCTGGTGGACTTTAAAGACAAGCCGACGGTGCGCGTCACCTACGAACTGCAGGAAATCGGCAAGCCCGACCTGGCCGATGTGCTGCGCGGGAAAGGATTCATTTGATGCGAAA
Source organism: uncultured Pseudomonadota bacterium (assembly GCA_937967875.1). Lineage (GTDB taxonomy): Bacteria > Lernaellota > Lernaellaia > Lernaellales > Lernaellaceae > CALBTQ01. The sequence goes on along the minus strand of CALBTQ010000839.1, from coordinate 6,578 downwards.
AACGGCCTGGTTGCTCGCGGCGTTGCTCGGCCTGGCCCTGACGGCGCAGGCGGTCACCGTGCAGCAACTGCCGTTTCAGGGCCTGATTCAGCAGGCCGAGCGCATAGTGCAGATCAAGGTGACCTCGCTGCAGACCGAAGTCATCGAGGGCCAGGCCTTCACGCTGGCCCGGTGTCGGATCCTGACGACCTTCAAAGGCAAACGCGAAACGCAACTCACCATGCGCCTGCCCGGCGGCAAGGTCGGCGCGTTCACGATGATCGCGCCGGGCTCGCCCACGTTGCAGTTGCGCGAAAACGATGAGATGGTCGCCTTTCTGACCAAGGATGAAAATCCGCAAGCCAAAGTCGCCGCCTGGCAGCCGCTGGGCCTGGGCCAGGGCCTGTTTCTGCGCATGAAAAAGGGCGAGAAACAGTACGCGATCCCGCACATGGACAACGGCCCGCAGCATTTCGCCGATTGCGACATGCCCGGCGACGATTGCCTGCGCGCCGGAAGGGGCTGGGGATTGGAATGGAACGAGTTCATCGCCCAAATCAAAGCCGGAGTCGCCTCATTACAAGCCCAATGATCCGCCTGGGCGCGGCGCTCGTCCTGGTGCTGGCCGCCGCGACGAACGCCGGCGCTTTCGCCTTCACCGATTGCGGTGGGGTGGAATGCGCGTGGCCGAGTCTGCCGGTCGCTTATTACATTTGGGAGCCGCTGGGCGTGGACGGCGACGAGGAGGCGATCCTCGCGGAGATCCGGGCCTCCTTCGATCGCTGGGCGCACGATCATCAGACCTTCTGCAAACCGCTGGGCTTCAAGTACAACGGGCGCCTCGACAAGGGGCAGCGCGCGGCCAACGACGGGCGCAACATCGTCTTTTTCGAAACCGACTACTGGCCCTACGGCGCGCAGGCGCTGGCGGTGACCAGTTGCTGGTACGACCAGACCGGCACGTTCGTCGACTGCGACATCGCGATCAACGCGGTCAATTTCTCCTGGACGGTCGACGGCGCGGGCAGCTCGTTCAGCCTGCGCGAAACGCTGACCCACGAGGTCGGCCATTTTTGGGGTCTTGATCATTCCAGCAATTCGGCGGCGACGATGTACGCGTACTACAAGCCGCAGATCGCCGCCGACGACCTGGACGAGGACGACATCCGCGCGGCCGCGAAACGCTTCTGCGACGGTATGCCGCCGGCCGACGACGCCGAGGAGCAAAACGACACCGCGCAACTGGCTCGCGTGCTCGACGATCGCTTCGACCTGACCGGCCTGCGCCTGTACGACGACGATTGGTGGCAGTTCACGCTGGCGGCGGGCATGCGCGTGAAAACGACGATCGCCGACGACAACCCCGACCGCTTCAAGCGGCTGGAGCTGTATGACGAGAACGGCAATCGGTTGGGCGCCGAACGTTGCGACGGCGATTGCGCGCAAGCGCTGGGCGAAGCGGGCGACGAGCGCATCGTCTATCTACGCGTGACCGGCGAGTTCGACGATCATGCGGTGCAGCCCGAGGCGTACGATCTGTTGATCGAGCAGGTCGCGCCCGGCGACGAGGGCGAACTGACCGACGATGACGAAAATTCCGGCGACGACGACGATGACGACGACGGCTGCGGGTGCGCGGTCGGCGGCGAGGGCGGCGACGCGGCGCTTGCCTGGCTGCTGCTGACGTTGGCGACGGCTTTCCTGCTGCTTCGGAAAAAAGCGACGAGATAAGGAGTTCGGCGATGGACATTTATCGCAGCGATCGCGAGATGGTGTTGGTGGCCCTGGGCGGCAACGCGTTGGTGCGCGCCGGCGATTCGCCGGACATCGAAACGCAGGAGAAAAACGCCGAGTGGATCGTCACCCGGCTCATCACGCTGGTCAAACGCGATTTCAATCTGGTCGTCACGCACGGCAACGGTCCGCAGGTCGGCAACCAACTGCTGCGCAACGAATGCTCGTTGAAGTTCCTGCCGCGCATGCCGCTGGATCTGCTCGTCGCCGAAACCGAAGGCTCGATGGGCTACCTGCTGCAGCAGGCGTTCCTCAATCGGCTGCGCCAGGAGCAGTTGAATCGTTACGTGGTGACGGTCATCACGCAGGTGCTGGTCGATCCGAACGATCCGGCCTTTGCGCGCCCGTCCAAGCCGATCGGCATGTACTATCAGCCCGAGCAGGCCGAGGAACTGCGCCGCGACTACAACTGGGAAATGAAGCAGGACGGCGACCGCGGCTTCCGGCGCCTGGTGCCCAGCCCGCGCCCGCTGAAGATCGTGCAACGGCACATGATCCGCCACAGCGCGCAGGAGGGCAACATCGTCATCGCCGGCGGCGGGGGCGGCGTGCCGATCAAGGTCGACGAAAACGGGCGCTACGAGGGCGTGGAAGCGGTGATCGACAAGGACCTGACCAGCTCGATGCTGGCGGCGGAAATCCGCGCCGACACGCTGATCATCCTGATGGAACAGCCGCAGGTGTTCGTCAATTTCGGCAAGCCCAACCAGCGGCCGCTGGAGAAGGTGACGCTCTCGCAGATCACCGATCACCTCGCCGAGGGGCATTTCCCGCCGGGATCGATCGGGCCGAAGGTCGAGGCGGCGATTCAGTTCGTGCAGCGCGGCGGCCGGCGGGCGATCATCACCAGCGCCGACCACCTCGACGACGCGCTCGACGGCAAGGGCGGCACGACCATCGCCAGTTAACGTTTTCTTCTACGTGTTCGCGCCTTTCTATTCGGCTTCGTGCACGCAACGGAAGCCGAGTCCGCAGAGATCTGCCCAGGTGGGCGAGATATTTATTTGGGGTCCGAGACCCCAACGGAACGAGGTGCGATTGTCGGAGAAGGTCGTCGTTGCCCAGGACCCGCCACGCAGGATGCGACACTCGCCGGTCTCGGGTCCCAGCGGATCGACCCAGCCGCCGACCGGCTCGTTTTCATAGTAGTGGTCGTTCCACCAGTCGGAGCACCATTCAAACAAATTTCCGGCCATGTCGTGCGCGCCGTAGGGGCTGCGCCCGTCCATCGTCTGGTAGACGCCGCCTTGATTCGTGCCGTCGTAGTATCCGACCGGCGTCGTCCAGGGATGTGTACCGGTTTCGTAGGGATCGCCGCTTTGCCAATAATTGAGCGCGTTGTCGGAGAGCGTTTCTCCCCAAGGATAGATGTAATGTTCGTCGGCGCCTTTGGCCGCTTTTTCCCATTCGGCTTCGGTGGGCAGGCGCTTGCCCAGGTTTTCGCAATAGGCGACGGCGCCGAACCAGGTTATCCCGATCACCGGGCGATCCTCGTAGCCGACGTCGACCAACCAGGCGCCTCCGTCCTCGTATAGTCCGAGTTTATCGTAGGCATGCATCGAATAGACGCAGGGGTATGTTTCGCATTCGTTGGTCGGATTCGTGTTGTTCAGGAAATGGGCGAACTGAGCGTTGGTTACCTCGAAAGTGTCGATGTAGTAATCGTTGGTGATCAGGACTTCATGCCGCGGGTGCTCGGACCAAGGGTGGCAATAGATGTCCTCCGGTTCGCAGCCCATGAAAAACGATCCGGCAGGCACCAGAACCTCGGCCGGTTCGTCGCCGGGAACGATGAGCACGACCTCGGCGCAGGTTTCCGGGTCGCCGCACGTGCCGGTGGCCGGCGTGGTGACCGTTTCGCCGATGCAGCCGTAGCCGAAGACGGTGATCTCGGTGTCGGCGGTCGCATCGATGCAGAACTCGCCCTCGTCGGTCAGCGTGAGGTTGCCTTCGCTCGTCCAGATCTGGCGCACGTCGGTGTTGGGCGAAGCGTCGGCGTTCTGCACGAAGCCGTGGACGCACGAAAGATTCGGGAACTGCAAGTCGCCCGTGCCGCCGCAGCCGCCGTGCTCGCACGAGGCTTCGTCGTCGGGCGCGACGAAGGTCTTTTCCACGACCAGGTACGGATGCGCCGGATGCCGCACGGTGAAGGTCGTCGACAAACCGGGCGCGACGTCCAGACAGAATTCGCCGCTCGCGTCGGTGGTCGTGTAGTCGCTGTAACTGGGGCCCTCGACCGCAACGACAATGTTCGTCATCGGCGTGCCGTCGTGCTCCAGCACCCGGCCGGTGAAGCAGTACGGATCGCCCAGGGTCAACGTGCCGATGTCGTCGCCGCCGCCGCCCGAACAGGGCTCTTCTTCCTCGGGCACGTCCACGGTTTTGCTGGTGGTGATGAACTCGAAGTCGTTGCGCTTGGCGTAGACGACGGCGGTTTCGCCGCCCTTGGCGTTCAGGCAGAACTCGCCGCCGGCGTCGGTGACCGTGGCGTTGCCGGAGGTCGAACTCCACACGGCGATGCCGGCCATCGGCGCGCCGGTGTTGTCCACGATTTTACCGTTCAATCCGAACGATTTGTACATGGTGAACTCGCCGTGGTCCTCGCAGTCGTCGGAGGGGCAGGTAGCCAGATTGTCGGTGGACTGAATGTACGCGTCGATCGTCGTGTAATCTTTTTTGGTGATCGTCACGTGCGAAAAGGCGCCGGATCCGCCCATCATGTTGATGCAGAAATCGCCGTCCAGATTGGACCAGGCCATTGCTTCGCCGCGGTAGTTCACGCCCTCCATTTTGATAAACGCGCCGTCGACGGGATCGCCGTCCTTGTCCACCACCTTGCCCGTGGCGCAATACACGGGCCGGTTCATGTCGATGTTCCAGAACGAGAAGTGGCCGACCTCGGCGGTCCACGACAGGTCGCCGGAATTGTCGGAGGCCGCGCTCACCGTGCCCGAGCCTTCCTCTTCCCAATAGCCCTTCTCTTCGTCGAAGAACCAGGCCGAAACCGTGTCGCCGTCTTCCAGCGTCGTGTCGTCGGCCAGCCGAAGCTCGACCGTCGCCGTCGCGCTCGGCGCCAGGTTCAGCGTTTGGCCGTTCTGCTCCAGGACGATCTCGGCCAGGCCGAAGGTTTCCAGCACCTCGTCTTCCTGGTCGGTGCGGAAGTTGCCCGGGAACGCGTCGAGTTCGCCGGTCGTGACGTCCAGCGGCGTTAAACGCAGGGTCGCCTCGCCGGTCACCGGGTCGCCGTTGGCCTTGACCAGCGAGTCCGCCGGAATCGCCAGGCGATTGCCCGCGACGAACACGCCCAGATTTTCGCCCGCGTCGAAGGTCACCGGCGCGCTTTGTTTTTTCAACGACGCGCGCACCGTCGAGGCGACGTTGCCGTGGATGGCGACGGTTTGGCTGTTGGTCGTATAGCCGGTCTTGGTGAAGCGTACGATCACCTCGGTGTCGGGCGTCAGACCGGCGAGGGTGAAGGCGCCGTCGACGCCGGTGGTCGTCGAGGCTTTCGCGTCGATCGCGGTCGCCTCTACATCGGCCAACGGCGCGCCGAAGGAATCGGTTATGTAGCCTTGAATCGACCCGGAGTCGTCGGTGTCGTCGTCGCCGGTATCGTCATCGGTGTCGTTGTCGCCGGTGTCGTCGTTGTCGTCGTTGTCGTCGTCATCGTCGCCCCCGCCGCCCCCGCCGCCGGAACAGCCGATGTCGGTCAGCAGAAAAACGATCAAAACTCCGATCATAAAAATTCGTGACATGGCGCACCTCCCCGTACTTTTCATAGATGACTCATCCTAGAATACTAATTCAGGGAAATCGAGATATTTAATAGGTATGATTTTAGGGTCGGTCTTGTATATATAAGTTTGGATATTGCTTTAAAATAACTCTATTATTCGGCGGCCGGCGGCACGGCCAGCGCGGCGTCGAGCTTCGCGTTCAGCCGCTCGACGGAGGTCCAGGAAGAACTCATTTTCTCGCGCTCGTCGCTTGCGCCGGTCAGTTGAGACAATACCGCGTGGTAGCGCTTGAGCAGCGCCTTGTCCAATTGCCGCAGCAGCCCGTGCGCCGTGGGAAAGAGCGGATCGACGCCCGGACCGTCCAGCTCCGTGCCGCGCTTGCGCTCGAGGTACAACCGCAACCAGCGCGCGGCCTGTTTGGCGTCGCTCTTTTTTTCCAGATCGCGCAGTTGCTCCTCGGCCAGGCGCAACGCATGGCGAGCCTCGGTCAGCGCCTGTCGATGCTCGGCCAGCAGCTTGTCGGCCTGCTCCGGCGAGCCCAGCCGCGCTGCGGTCGTCGCCTGCGCCTCCCAACTGTTTTCCCGCGTGGTGACCCGCACCGCCGGATCCTTCACCTCCGGGGCGATCGCCGGCAGCGCGCCGGGATCGTTGAAGCGCGGAGATAAAATCACATCGAGGTCGTAGGGCAGCGTTTCGTACAAGCCCAGGTCGAGACGATACGCGCCGTCGCACACCTCGACCGGCGCGGCCTGTTCGACCTGCGCTCCCTGCGACGAGCCGCCGCGCGCATGCACCAGCAGCCGCGTGCCGTCCGGCGCGTTGCAACGACCCGAGACGATCAGCGAGCCGGCGGATCCGGCCTGGGCCGTGACGGTCAATTCCAGCGGCGTCGGCTTATGCGCGCAGGCGCAAGCCGATGCGAGTAAGATGAAGCAAAGCAGTAAAAGCGCTGGGTTCATCCGTCTCCCGAAATACCCAATTCCATGGAGCGGATATTCTAACCGGTGAATCAGTTGGTTGTCCAACGAACTCGGCTAACGTCCCACCGGCAAGAGGGCCCCCATGTCG
>CALBTQ010000838.1 GCA_937967875.1 uncultured Pseudomonadota bacterium | reverse complement strand
AACGGATTCATTACCGATCAGACCGAATATGCCGCACATTTTTTTATTGGTCCTTTCCCGATGCCAGTGAGGGGCAAATGCTACTGAGAATTGGTCGGACTGTAAAGAGATTATATTGCTGCATATCGGCATAGGGAGTGCATGAATTGACTTTCGCGACGATGCTTGTTAAAACTTTTTCAAATCAAAAGAGCGGAGAGCTTAACATGCGTACACATCGATATTTTCTCATTCTGCTGCTGAGCTTCGCCCTGTTTGCCTCGGCCGCGGCCAAGGATGTTTTCGATCACAACCATAGCCTGCTGGACCAAGTGCTGAAAACGTTTGTGCGCGATGGGAAAATCAAGTACGCGGACCTGAAGAAATCCGAACAACTGATCGACGAGTACATCGACCGTCTGCAGGATGTGTCCGAACGCGAGTTGGAACTGTACACGCCCGATCAACGACTGGCGTATTGGTTGAATTTCTACAATGCTCTGACCTTGAAAAGCGTTCTGGACGCCTATCCGATCGAAGGGAAACAAACCATGTTTCCCGCCGACAGCCCGCGGCAGGTCGAAGGTTTTTGGGCCGCCAACAAATGGAAAACGCCGATGGGACGCTTGACGCTCAACCAGATCGAATTCGACATTCTGCGCAAGATGGGCACGCGGGAGTGGGTTTTCGGCGTGTGCAAGGGAGCCAACGGCAGTGGAGTGTTGCTGAGCGAGGCGTTCAACGGCACGCGGATCCAAGAGCAATTGCGGCAGGCGGCGACCTTGTGGATCAACAAGAAAAGCAATATGAGCATCGATGTGGAGGGGCGGACCATCCACGTCGCTAACTATATTTCGGGCTACCTTCCCGATCTGAAGCGCAACTATTACAAGCGCAACGAGTTCTTGAAACACTCGTATCAGGATAACGTGCTGGCCAACTTGTATTTGACTTTCGGCGTCGAAGAGGAAGCCAAAGCCATGCTGCGCGCCGGCGTGTTTTCTGTCGTCTATGAACCGACCGATTGGGGGCTGAACGAAGCGCGTTAAGGCGCTCGGTTCGTCACGTTGGAAGAACCGATTCTCCATTCTTCGATTTGAAAAAAGTTTCGAATCGTCGTGTCTTGCGAAAGGTTTTTATAACTATTTAATTTTAAAGCGAAATTCAATTTCGCCTTTCCGTACGTGCGGCGATATTTGAATCCCAATTAAGGCGATGAATTATCGTTGATTCTCCGCGGCTATGCTTGACCGATCCCGATGAATTCCTCTACAATCAAACAGCGGCACGTGTATGCCTGTTGGAGGATAACCATGAATCGTTACCGGTGGTTGCTTTTGCTTTTGGTGGCCATGCTTTTTTTGGTCGCTGCGGAATGTAATTCTTCTGATGATGATGAAACCGTCGCACGTATGGACGTCGATACAAGTGATGACGACTTTATCCCTCCCGATGACGACGATGACGACACCGGCGACGACGACACCGGTGATGACGACACCGGGGATGACGACACCGGGGATGACGACACCGGGGATGACGACACCGGGGACGACGACACCGGGGACGACGACACGACGGACGACGACACGACGGACGACGACACGACGGACGACGACACGACCGACGACGACACGGTGGACGACGACACGACCGACGACGACACGACCGACGACGATACGACCGACGACGATACGACCGACGACGATACGACCGACGACGACACGATCGACGACGATACGATCGACGACGATACGATCGACGACGATACGACCGACGACGATACGATCGACGACGATACGATCGACGACGATACGACCGACGACGACACGACCGACGACGACACGACCGACGACGACACCGGCGATGATGATACGACGGTGCTCGAACCGGAAATCACCATCAACGCGCCGTTGCATGGCTCGACACTGTCAGATCGGAAGAGCACACGTCTGAACTCCAGTCACCGAATACGATCTC
>CALBTQ010000837.1 GCA_937967875.1 uncultured Pseudomonadota bacterium | reverse complement strand
CCACCGAGATCTACACTCTTTCCCTACACGACGCTCTTCCGATCTAACCAGTTCGGTCGAGGACCTCGATGCGCTGCCCTACCCCGATTACGAGTTGATCGTCGGTTGGCAGAAGGCGATGAGCTTTTCGTTGCGCCCGGTGGTGCCCATTCAGGCGACGCGCGGCTGTCCGTTCGGCTGCCGCTTCTGCTCGGTGATCGGCATGTTCGGGCGCAAGGTGCGCACGCGCAGCGTAGACAACGTCATCGGCGAACTGCGCCGGCACCGGGACCGCAACGCGCACATCTTTTTCTACGACGACAATTTCACCGCGCGCCGCACATGGGCCAAGGAACTGATCCGCCGGGCGATGATCGACGAAGAGCTGTGTCCGCATTGGTCGGCGCAGGTGCGCACCGACGCCACGCACGACGACGAACTGCTCGCGCTGATGCAACAGGGCAAATGCTCGCACGTGTACGTCGGCTTCGAGACGGTCAATCCGACGGCGTTGGCCGACATGGCCAAGCAACAGAGCGTACAAAGCATGATCGACGCGGTGGAGCGTTTCAAGCAGCACCGCATCGGCGTGCACGGCATGTTCATCTTCGGCTTCGACACCGACAACAAAGAGTCGTTCCGCTCCACCACGCGTTTCGCGATGCGCAGCGGCATCGACTCGGCGCAGTTTCTCATCCTCACCCTGCTGCCCGGCACGCCGATCTACGAAGAGATGGCCGCCGCGGGGCGCATCACCGTGCACGATTGGGCGCATTACGACGGTCACCACGTGTGCTACAAACCGGCGCAGATTTCCGCCTGGCAACTGCAATGGGCGCAGGTGCGCAGCCACGCGATGTTCTACTCGCGCCTGCGTATGATGAGGCAATTGGTCAACGGTTATTTGGGTAACAGCGCCATCTACCTGTACGCACGCAAACTCAACCACGATTGGATCCGCAACAACAGAACGTACCTCAAGGCGCTCAAGCTCGCCGCGCAGGCAAAAAACACGATCATCCGTTTCGATTTCGAGATCGATTTTTCGGAAATAAAACAAAAGGTTTGGGCCGCCGCCGGATCCTTGGCGCTGCCGTTGCCTTCGCCCGCATGATCGCCGGTCGCCAAACGGGAGTGACCCAGCGGAAAAATTTAAATTATTTGTTTATTTTTCTTACATTGGAACCGATAGACTAATAAGCGCTTTCGACACAATGCATGAGATGGACGAGCACAACCGTTATCGGATCTGCCAGAAAAATTTGGATCGGGCGTATGAACCACCAATACTACAAATCTATTTTGCTTCTTACGCTTGGCATTCTTCTATTACTTCCACTCTCAGCAGTCGCCTACAATCCTCCTCAACCGACAATATTGGTCATCAACTCCTATCATCGCGGGTATTTCTGGTCCGACAATCAGATGCGGGCCGTTCAGGAAGCTTTCGCTGATCACTACGATGTAATTATCGAATATTTGGACACCAAGCGGCATCCGCTGGACTTGATCCAGGACGACCTGGTCAGGTTGTTTCAATCGAAATATTCGCAGGAAAAGATCGACTTGATCCTCGCCTTCGACGACGGGGCCTACAATTTCCTCGATAAATATTACGACCTGCTGTTTCCCGGCGTTCCCGTGGTGGTCACGGGAGTCGATCACCTCAGTCTGTCGTTGCAGAATGATAAACCGTACCTCAGCGGTTTTATCGACCGAATGGATCCGCGTCCGACCATCGAGTTGATCCTTCGCCTGCAACCGAAGACGACGCGAATCTATGTCATTCAAGACAACACGCCGACCGGCATGTCGCAGCGGCGCAGCGTGGAAGAGGCGGCGCAGTTTTACCCCCTGCTCACCTTTACGTTTCTCGACGGTCGACAGATGAGCATGCGCGATCTGCTCAACGAAGTGGCCGTTTTGCCGCCCGACAGCGCCATTCTGTTGACCATGTGGATGCGCGACGGCGAAAACGAATATCACGATCCCAACCAAGCGGCCGAACTAATCAGCCGAGCCGCGTCCGTGCCCATGTACGGCTTGTCCGATCTCTGGCTGGATCACGGCATCGTCGGCGGCAAGCTCAACAGCGGCTATACGCAGGGAATGGAATCCGTGTCGATCGCCCGCCGGATTCTCGCCGGCGAGTCTCCCCAAGCCATTGCCATCCAACGCGCCAGCCCCAGCCAATACATGTTCGACGATCGCCAACTAAAGCGCTGGCAGATAAACAATTCCCTGCTGCCCCAAAATTCCATCGTTCATCATCGGCAGATCTCGGTCATGAGCCGCTACCGAAATTTCATTCTTCTCTTCCTTCTTTTCCTCATCGTTCAGACGGGAATCATCGTCGTTCTGTTCACCAACCTGCGTCGCCGGCGCGCCTCGGAACGGGCGCTGCGCGACAGCGAAGCCCGCTACCGCAACCTGTTGGAGACCATGAACGAAGGCTTCATGATTCTCGATGCGGACGATGTCATCCGCTACGCCAACGAACAACTGCACGTGATGATGGGTTTTTCCAGCGAAAAAGTGAAGGACAAATCCATCTATGATTTGTTTACCGGCAAGGCCGTCGATATCCTCCGCGAGCACCTGATGAGGCGTCGCGAAGGAGACAATTCGCCTTACGAGATCGATACGGTCGACAAACAGGGCCGTCCCGTTTCGTTCCTTGTTTCGCCCCGGGCCACGTTCGCCGAGAATGGCAGCTATTCGGGATCATTTTCGGTAATCACCGACCTGCGCCAGGTGAAACTAGCCGAACGGGAACGCGAACAACTCATTTCGCTCATCGATCACAACAACGATTTCATCGGCATCGCCGAGCTGAACGGACGCATCATTTATATCAACGAAGCCGGCATGCGGCTTACGGGTTTGAACTCCAAATCCGCGTTCACGCACATGAACATCAATCAGTTCATGCCGCTGGAAGAACGCGACGACCTGGCCGCGGAAGTGATGAACGCTATGATGACCCAGGGATTCTGGCGCGGCGAAGGCCCGCTGTTGCACCAAAAAACCGGCGAAGTGATCATCATGGACATCTCCACCATGTTGCTGCGTTCCAAGCAGACCGGCGAACCCACGGCGATCGCCACGATCATGCGCGACATCAGCGAGCGGAAAATGGCCGAAATGACCCTGCGGGAAAGCGAGGAAAAATACCGCACTCTGTTCAACGCCTCGCCCGAGGTGACCATCCTCTACGACAATCAAGGCGTCATTCTTGACTGCAATCAAATGGCGCCGCGCACGCTGGGTTTGCCGCGCGAAAAAATGATCGGCCGCCATTGGCTGGAACTGGGTATTTTCCAACACGACTCCGATGAATTTCATCAATCGAGTTGGAACAGTCTTCTGGCCGAAGGACGCCTCGATCCGTTGGAAGTGATCGTCACCCGACCGGACGGCAAATTGCGTACGATGGAGTTGTTCTCTACCATGATCGCCCAGGACGGACAGGTTAATGCCGTGCTGGCAATGCTGCGCGACATCACCGAAAAACGCGAAGCGGAAAAACGGCGCGGCGAACTGGAAACGCAATTGGCGCAATCGCAAAAAATGGAAGCCATCGGCCGACTGGCCGGCGGGGTGGCGCACGACTTCAACAACATTCTCACCGGCATCTTGGGCTATGCCGAATTGGCGATGGACAAGATCACCGAGGACGATCCGCTGCACACGGACATCCAGGAAATCAAAAACGCCGCCGACCGCGCCGCCATGCTGACCCAGCAATTGCTGGCGTTCAGCCGCAAACAAATGATTTCGCCCCGGGTGCTCAGCATCAATCGGATGATCGAGCAATCGCGCAAAATGCTGACGCGCATCATCGGCGAAGACATCCAATGCTCGTTTCAACTGTCCCCCAATGTCGGGCGCATCAAAATCGACCCGGGCCAATTCAACCAGGTGCTGATCAATCTGGTGGTCAACGCCCGCGACGCCATGCCCAACGGCGGGCGGCTGATTATTTCCACCGAAGAGGCTCCGGTTTCCGCGCAGGAGCTGGCGTCGAATCCGGAGATTGCGGCGGGCAATTTCATCGTTCTGTCCGTGTTGGATAACGGTAAGGGCATCGATCCGGAACATCTCAAACTGATTTTCGAGCCGTTTTTCACGACCAAAAGCAAGGACAAAGGCAGCGGCTTGGGCCTGGCGACCATCTACGGCATCGTCAAACAAAATGGCGGCTTCATCAAAGTCGACAGCGAGTTGAATCGCGGCTCGATGTTCAGCATTTATTTCCCGGAGGAATCAGCGCCGGAAGAGGACATCACCGTCACGCCACAGCGCATGATCCATCGCGGATCGGAGACCGTTCTGCTGGTGGAGGACGAACAGATGGTGCGCGACCTGGCCGTCAAGGTATTGGAACATTCCGGCTACAAGGTGCTCACCGCCGAAAACGGCGCCGAGGCGTTGCTGGTGGCGAAACGAGCGTTGGCCGAAATCGATATTTTAGTCACCGACGTCATCATGCCGCAAATGAACGGCCGGACTCTGTACGAGCAACTGCACCGGCTCAAGCCGCAAATGAAGGTGCTGTTCATTTCCGGCTACACGGCCGACGTCATTGCCCAGCACGGTGTGTTGGAAAAGGGAATGAACTTTTTACAGAAGCCCTTCGTCCTCAACGCATTCATCGCCAAGGTTCGCGAAACGCTGGATCAATAATCCGTGAAGACTTGTTATTCTTCCGCCGCCAGGAAATCCAGGTCCGCACCCAGATCGGCCTGCAATACATGCTGCGCATGCAAACGACGATATCCGCGCGGCGGCAATGCCGGCGGCGTCCAGGCGGCGCGGCGTTCGGCCAGCACGCTTTCCTCGACCAGCAGATCGATGTGGCGCTCGGCGACGTCCAACTCGATCATGTCGCCGTCGCGCACCAGCGCCAACGGACCGCCCGCGGCGGCCTCGGGCGCGCAATGCAGCACGATCGTGCCGTAGGCCGTGCCGCTCATGCGCGCGTCGGAAACGCGCACCATGTCCTTCACGCCCTGCTCGGCCAGGTAGCGCGGGATCGGCAGCGCGCCGGCCTCGGGCATGCCCGCGGCGATCGGCCCGCCGTATTGCATGACCAGCACGTGCTCGGGCGTGAGCGCCAATGAAGGATCATCGATGCGTTCGGCCACGTCCTCCGGCGACGTGAACACCGCCGCCGGCCCGCGATGTTTTTTCAGATGCGCCGACGCGGCCGCGCTTTTGATCACCGCGCCGTCGGGCGCGAGACTGCCGCATAGCGTGGTCAGCGAGCCGGTCGGACCCAGCGGCGCGGCGAGCGTGCGGATCGTGTCCTGCCACGCGCCGGGCGCCTCGACATCCGCCAGCAATTCGCCCAGCGTCCGGCCGGTGATGCCGATCGTATCCAGGTGCAGCAGCGGCGCGAGTTCCTTGAGCAGCACCGGCACGCCGCCCGCGTAATACAGATCCTCCATGTACCCCTTGCCCGCCGGCTTGCAGTCGACCAGCAGCGGCACGCGCTCGCTGATGCGCTGAAAATCCTCGAGGGTCAGCGTCAGGCCCGCCCGCCGCGCCAACGCCGTCAGGTGGATGATCGCGTTGGTCGAGCCGCCCAGGGCGATCAGCACGGTGATCGCGTTTTCGAAGGCCTCGCGGGTGAGGATGCGCTTGGGCGTCAACGGACTCTTGGCCATCGCGACGATGCGCCGCCCGGTGATCGTCGCCTGCCGCAACCGTTCGCCGGTAGGCAGCGGCGGGGCCGCGCCGCCGGGCATCATCAGCCCCAGCGCCTCGGTCAGGCAGGCCATCGTCGAGGCGGTGCCCATCACCAGACACGTGCCGCCGGTCGGGCAGAGGTTGCGCTCGATCTCGACGATCTCCTCGTCGGTCAGTTCGCCCGCGCGGTAACGCGCCCAGTTGCGGCGGCAGTCGGTGCACGCGCCCAGCCGCTCGCCGCGCCAGCGCCCGGCGTACATCGGCCCGGTCAGCACCGCCGCGGCGGGCAGATCGGCCGAGGTCGCGCCCATCAGCACGGCCGGCACGGTTTTATCGCAGCCGCCCAGCACGACCACCGCGTCCATCGGCTGCGCGCCGATCATCTCTTCCACGTCCATCGCCATCAGGTTGCGAAAGAGCATCGTCGTGGGCGAGGTGAAAATCTCGTGCAGCGAAATCGTCGGGAAGGCCATGGGCAGCCCGCCCGCTTCGAGCACGCCGCGTTTGACCGCCTGCACCAGTTCGGGCATCTGCCGATGGCAGGTGACGTAATCGGACGAGGTGTCCACGATGCCGATGATCGGCCGGTCGATGTCGTGCGCGTCCACGCCCATCGAAGCAAGAAACGCGCGGCGCATGTACTTGGAAAATTCCCAATCGCCGTACGCGGTCAGATTGCGATACATCCCTTTGCGATCGTCGCTCATCGGGTTCCTCTACAATTTGAAGTTGATGTACTTGGCGACGGTGTAATACTCGATGCCTTCGCTGCCGCCCTCGCGCCCATAGCCGGACATCTTCACACCGCCGAACGGAATCTCCGCCGCGGCGATCACCAGATTGTTCACGCCGACCATGCCCACGTCGAGTCCTTCGGACGCCAGAAACGCCGTGCGCGTGTTGTCGGTGAACACGTAGCCGGCCAGACCGAACTGCGACGCGTTCGCCTTGGCCAGCGCGTCGTCCAGATCGGTGAACGGCGCAATCGGCGCGATCGGACAGAACGGCTCTTCGGTCATGATGTCCATCGATGCGTCCACGCCGGTCAGCACGGTGGGCAGATAAAAATAGCCGCGCGCGAAACCGTCGGGCCGCTTGCCGCCGTAGGCCACCTGCGCGCCCTTGCCGACCGCGTCGTCGACCAGCGCCTGTGTGGCGTCGACGCGCCGCTGATTGGTCAGCGGGCCGATTTCCGTGCCTGCCGCGCGCCCGTCGCCGATCTTCAACGACCGTGCGACCTCGACGAAGCGTTTGGTGAAGCGGTCGATCACGCCTTCCTGCACAAAGAAGCGGCTGGCCGCGATGCACACCTGGCCGTTGTTGCGGAACTTGGCGCGGGCGCAGGTTTCCGCCGCCGCCTCGACGTCCGCGTCGGCGAACACGAGCACCGGTGAATGGCCGCCCAGTTCCATCGTCACCGACTTGAGGCCCTCGGCGGCCAGGTGCAGCAACTGCTGCCCCACCGGCACCGAGCCGGTCAGCGTCACCTTGCGGATCACATCCGAGCGAATCAACTTTTCGCTGATCATCCCCGACGGACCGGTCACCACGTTGAACACGCCGGCCGGCACGCCGGCTTCCATCGCGGCCAGCGCCAGGAACATGCCCGTGCGCGGCGCTTCGATCGCCGGCTAGATCGGAAGAGCGTCGTGTAGGGAAAGAGTGTAGATCTCGGTGG
>CALBTQ010000836.1 GCA_937967875.1 uncultured Pseudomonadota bacterium | reverse complement strand
GGGCATACGGTGACGATTGCGCCAATTGATGATTAAAAAATCGGGGACACGATGAAAATCATGTCCCCGACTAAGTTTGAAACGGGGACATGATCGGAATCATGTCCCCATAATAATTTTACCATTTGGCGAAATGTTCTTCGCAGAATCCGTATACCGAATCGATGGTCACCTTGCCTTTGGCGCCGTTGAGCGTGCCCTCGAAACGGCCGAAGGGCTGATGCAGGCGGCTGACGATCAACAGGTAGTTCTGATTTTCGTACCGTTCGCTGTCCGGGTAGAACATCAGATCGACCTTGTTGTCCATGCTCGTCAGGCGCCAAGGTTCGAACACGTTGTCCTGGTCGTAGTCGAAGTTCACGGTGTCGATTTTCTCCGGCTGTCCGTCGAGCCAGAAGGTGTTTTCCGTAAAGCTGGTTTCGTTCATGCCGCAGGCGAAGTTCAGGCCGGTCATGCGCCCCTTGCTGTCTTTGCCCGAACCGCAGGCCCAGTTCCAGAAAGTTTCGCGTTGCGGAATACCCGCCGACCAGTCGAGCAGCGCCAGGGCGTTTTCGCTCAGCGTGTGTTTTTTACCCGCGTAGGTGATTTCGCCTTCGGCGGGCATGGCGACCATCTTGTAGCAATGGTTGAAGCCGTACAGGCCGGTGCGCGAAACCGAGGTGATGCCGTGACCGATTTCCCGGTAGCGGAAATCGACCGACAATTTGTCGCCGTGCTCGATCAGCACGCTGCGCCGGCCGTCGCCCAGGTCGTTGTTGAATTCCACCCGTTTGCCGCCGCCGATGTAGGTCGTCTTGCCGTCGGCCGCCGAGGGCGAGAATTTTACCGCCGAGGCGAGCGGGGATTTCAAATTGATTTCGGTCAGCTCTTTCGTTTGCCGATCGTAGACGTAGGCGAAGGACGTGCCGATGTAATTGACGTCGACCACCGCCGCGCCCATCACCAGCGTTTCGTCGACCACGCCGACGAACTGCCACTTTTTCGCCAGCATCTTGGCCGTGCCGTCGGCCAGCGTCCAGGGAAAACGTTGCAGGCGACGGAAGGGAAACTGTTCGAGATTCACGTTGTGGATCGGCCCGGCGTACACGCCCAGCAGCGGACGACCGCGGTCGTCGATCAACGCCGACGGCGCGGGTTTGAATTCAAACGGCATCATTACCCCCTCGGAAAGAAAAACGAGCGGAGAAAGTTTTTCCTCCGCCCGCTTCGGTTCGCGTGTGTTTAATCCAGCGGCACGAAAACGATGTCGACGTCCGACTGCAGTTTCATGTAGACGGTCGGATTCAAATCGCTCAGGTCGTTGACCTGCACCGGCGTGCTGTCCATCATCAGGCAGAAGGTGAATTCCTGTTCGAAGTCGATCAGCATGTCCTCGAGGCTGCTTTCGCCGCCCGAAGCCCAATTGACGTCCGTCCAGGCGTCGACGTTCTTGCCGGGCTCGATCGGGATCGAGGCGATCAGGTCGCTCTCGTTGAGGTCGTTCTGGTCGGCGATGTAGAGCAACTGCGGATCGTCCAGCAGTTCTTCGATAACTTCCTGCGGCACGGCTTTGGCCGTCGGTTTTTCGCCCAGAATGATGTATAGCTTCACCGAGCCGGCCTCGGTCGCCTTATTATTGTTCAGACGATAGCCGAGCTGATTGATCTTCACTTCGTCGATGTGTCCTTTGACGTCTTCCCACATATCGGCGTAGTCGGTCGCCGAGATGATCGCGTTGATGCTGATCGGATCGAAACCGCATACCGTGTTGATGACCACATCGGCCGCCTCGACGCTCATCAGCGGCACCCAGCCGTCGGTAAGCTCAAAAGCGAAATTTTGCGACTGTTTCGTGTTCTCGTTGATTTCTTCCTTCAGATCTTCACAGGCCATCAGACCGATGGCGATGAACATGAGCAGGATCGCCAGGATCAACGTGGCGCGATTTATCATTTCTTCCTCCTACGGTTGTCTCAAGTCACTATAGCGTGTACATTTTACTTGCGAAAACAGATGGGTGCAATGTAAGAAACATATTATCGTCAGATTAAGGGAGTCCCTCTTTTTTACATGCGCGATAAAATGGTGCATGATAATAAAAACGGATTTTCAACGAGGAGCGTGAAATGCGTCGCCTTATGATAATAGCGAGTTTGTTGATGTTGATTCTGGCCGGTTGCGGCGGTCTGAAACCGACCGTCCATTGGGATGATCCGATCCATGGCTCGCCCTCGTTGCCGGAAAATCTGGCTTTGTTCGTGGACGCCAGCTACATCCTGCTCGATGCGGACAATTCGCCGTATATCGTCATCGACGATTCGATCAAGCTGGCCGAAATGGTCAACGACGAGGCGGAAACGGCGATCACCGGCGCGAAGATGTCGCTAAGCTTGCAGGATAAGTACTTTATCGGCGCGTACCTCGACCGCGAACTGGCCGTATCCTATGAGGCCGGTTTGGATGTGTCGCGAAAAATGACGCCGATTCACCTGGATCCCACCGTTTGCCGCACCGACCGCATGCAGACGGTCATGACCGCTTTGTGGCGCGAGTTCGGCGAGAGCGTGACTTCCGACCAGAGCGTGTATCGCACCAAGCCGCTCGATGTGCGCCTGACGCGTCTGGTGGGGGCGAAGTATCGTGTCGACACCCTGGCTTTTGTGACCGTGGTCAGCCGTAAGGATCAGGACAATCAACCGACCGACACGCCGGTCCGCGCGTTGAACGCAATGAAACTGCACGGCGGATCGGCCGTGGTGGTCGGTCTGGTGCGGACCATCGACGGCAATTTCGTTTATCTGTCGGTCAAGATCGGAAGAGCGTCGTGTAGGGAAAGAGTGTAGATCTCGGTGG
>CALBTQ010000835.1 GCA_937967875.1 uncultured Pseudomonadota bacterium | reverse complement strand
ATCTGGTGACCATACGTTCTTTGGATATTCTCTGCCTTTACAGCTATCCCGACCTGCCCACGACCATCGCCGCCGTCCGCGGCATGCTCGATGCTCTGGACTGCCGCGACAAGCCGATTCCCCTCACCGGGATGGGCTGGCCGAGTCTGCTGATCGGCAACGACCGGCAGGCGGCGTACTACGCGCGCGGCGCGCTGCTGTCGGCGGCGGCCGGCGTTGCGGGTTATTATTGGTATACTTTCTACGACGAGGAGCCGGGCTCGACGATCCCCACCGAAGACTACTTCGGTCTGTACGAACTACCCGACGGCGTGACCGACCCCGACCCGAAACCGGCGTACAACGCGCTGGTCGCACTCAGCGAGTTGGTCGGCGCGTCGCGCTATGCGGGCGACCTGGGCGTCGCGCTCGAATGGGACGCGGAGGACGACAACTACGCGATGGCCTTCGTCGACGATGACGGCCTTTGGACGATCGCGGCGTGGCGCTTCGGGCTGAACCTCGACCAGCAGGCGACGGTGGCGATTCCGCTGCCGCCCGGCGCGACCGGCGCCTGGACGCTCTACGATCAGTTCGGCGACCAGCTCGACTCCGCCGCCGTCGACGGCCCGGTTTCATTGACCATCGACGGCAACGTGCGCTACCTGCAGGTCGCGACGGAGTAGGGTAAAGGTGGCCGCACTTTGCGCGGCTTGGGGGAAATTTTTGGCTTTTTTGCCCGACGCTCACGCATCGGGCTACCCTCTGCCGCCCCAATGGGGCTTGTGTCTTCAATATTCGTGAGCCTCGCCAGAGGCGAAAGAATGTAGCCTGGGGCGTAAGCCTCAGGAAGAAAATGATCACATTCAATCCCCGAGAAATCCCTCATGAAAGTGTGTTCGCATACCGATAAATAGTTTTCCGGTCGGTGCAACCATAACGAGGGGTGTGACGATGAAACCTTGGTTGATTTTATTGACGATGGCGCTCTTTGCCTTGGGCGCGTTTTTGCTTTCCTGCGACAACGACGATGACGACGACAACGACGATTGCGATTGCGACGACGATGACGACGACGACAACGACACGGCGGACGACGACGCGGGCGACGACGACGATACCTTCGGCACCGGCGAGGGCGCGCAGCAGTGCCTCGACGACCTGAAGCCGCCCTTCTACGATTGCCGGGCCGTCTGCGACGACGAAGAGGACCAGTGCGTTTTCTATCACTGCCTCTACGGCTGCTTCGCCGAGATGTTCACCGGCGCGCTGGCCTGCGCCGAGGCGTATCCGGAACTGGCCGACATGGTCGATTACTGGCAGTGCAACCACGACTGCGAACTGGTATTCCGCACCTGCGTCGAGCCGCTGGACGACTGCGATTTCGACGTGATGATCGTCTGCCTCGACGAACTGCAAACCTGCGAAGCGGGCTGCTCGGTCGGCTCGCCGTTGTGATCGGCAGGTAGTCAAAACATACGCCGAGCCATCCATTCGTATACCTTTTAGACAAAGGTCGGGAAAGGCATTTCCAATCCTGGATGCCCGCCGGCGCGGGCATGACAATCCTCCCTGTCATCCGCCTGCGCGGGCATGACAAAATCCGAGCTGTGATTCATAAGGAAAATCAGTTCGGCTTATGACCCACGGCGACGAGGTTGAACCCCCAGCGGCGGCGCAGCCATTGCGGCTCGGGCAGCAAGCGGCGCAGACCGGCGGCCAACGCGCGCAGGATCCACCAGTTGGGCCAGACGGCGAGGGTGGAGTAGGGCGAGAGGCCGTCGGCGGTCACTTCGGTCAGACCGGCGGCGCGCAGATCGTCGGCCAATTCGCGCCAGCCGTAGCGGTGCCAGGGCACCGAGGCGCTGGTGACGAACCCCGGGTATTTCGTCCAGTACCACCAGCGCACGAGCGGATGCCGGCCGTTGGGCACGTAGACGGCCACGACGCCGCCCGGGCGCACGACGCGCGCCATTTCGCGCAGCACGGCCACGCGCGCGTCGCGCTCCAGCCAATGTTCGACGACGCCCTCGTTGGTGACGGCGGCGAAACTGCCGTCGGCGAAGGGCAGCCGTTCGATATCCCCCCGCACCGGCATGAGCGAGAGCGGTTGGCGGAAATGTTCGCCCAGACGGTCGCGGTTGCGCGCGAGGTTGCGCAGCACGGCCGGCGAGATGTCGACGCTCACCACCGCGCGGGCGCGCCGGGCCAGCGCCAGGGAGATCGTCCCCGAGCCGCAGCCGGCTTCGAGCACACGATCGCCCTCGCGCGTGGCGGCGACGACGGGCTCGACGTACCCCGAGCGGGCCATCGATTCGACGCGCGCGGGCGGCACGTCGTTGCGGCGATAGACGGAGTTGTCGGATTCGGCCAGTTCCTGCCAGCGGCGGGCGACGTCGCCGGCGGACGGTTTGGCGGTCGGTTCGTTATCGGTCAACAGCCGCAACCACAGCAGTCGTCGTCATCGTCGTCGTCGTTTTGGTCGATGCTGTCGTCGTCGTCAACATCGGTGTCGTCGTCCTCGGGCGTTGTGTCGTCGTCGGGCGTCGCGTCGTCATCGTCGATATCGTCGTCGGTGTCGTCGTCCGGCGGCCAGTCGTCGTCGCCGACGATCGACGGATCGAGAATCTTGATGCCGGTGAGCGAGTGCGGCGGCAGGTTCACCACCACCGTTTCGCCGTTGTAATCCTCGTAGTATTCACCGTTGGACAGCGTCACGCCCAACTCGGGCGCGAACTCGCCCAGTTCGTTGTTCGCGTCCAGCGCGTCGCCGGTCAGGCGGCTGATGTACACCACGCGCTCGCCGGCAATGCCCAGCGCGGACAGATCGACGGTCGCGCCCACCGTGCGGTCCAGATCCTTGTTGATCAGCAGGATGTTGTAGTCTTCGCCGTTGCGCCCGACCAACGCGGAAATCAGCGGCGTACCGGATAAATTCTCCTGGGTCCAGTCGCGGTTGCCCAGGTCGCCGGAACTTTCCATGGTGCGTTTGTCGGCGCAGTCGGCGTCCTTGCAGATGTCCACCACCACGTGCGGCGCGTAATAGTATTCGTCGCGGTACATGCGCACGTTGTCGAAGGACGCCACGCCGTTTTCCTTGCGGCCCTGCTTGCGGCGCAGGTGCACGTTGATGAAGGCCACGCCCGGACGGTTGGAAAGTTGCATGCGATAATCCTGCAACTGCCAATCGCTGTCGCCGAACACGCCGTAGCTGTCGTTCGCCTGCACGAGCTGGTCGCTGGAATTTTTTGCCTGCGCCTCGATGGTCACCGCCGCGTCCAGGCCCGTCGTTTTGATGTAGCCGCGCACGTGGTACGATGCCGGGTCGGCCAGTTCGGGAAATTCGCTGTTGACCAGATAGTAGCGCTGGCGGATGTGATAATACTCGGGGTTGTCGACGATCGG
This sequence comes from uncultured Pseudomonadota bacterium, assembly GCA_937967875.1. Classification (GTDB taxonomy): domain Bacteria; phylum Lernaellota; class Lernaellaia; order Lernaellales; family Lernaellaceae; genus CALBTQ01. The sequence continues at coordinate 15,565 of CALBTQ010000835.1, read as the reverse complement.
CACCTGTACGCATTGCGTGCCGGAGAAGCAATCGGTGTCGACGATCGTCGCCGGCGCCGGCGTCGAGCCGTACTGCACCCAGAACGAATTGTTGTATGCGCCCGGCACGCTGGTCAGTTCCCAGCTCGGATCGCACATCAGATTCTGCGTTTTGACCTTCAGGTTTTCCAGGTTGTAGCGGAAAGACAGCGAGTAGCGCGCGCCCGGTTCGACCGCCACGGTCTGCATCATCTGCCCGAGGTACTGCGGATTGTTGTCGTCCTCGACGGCGAACTCCAACTGCAGATAGCATTCCTCGCCCACGCACTCGCGGGAGGTAGTCACGCCCGTCGGGTCGGGGTTATGCGTCCAGCCGACGCCGAGGTCCTGCGCGAAGTCGCCGTTGGTCATCAGGTTGGTCGCCAATTCCGGATCGACGCTGTCCTTGACGAGACTGAAGTCGTCGACGCGATAGATGCCGCGGATGTAGCTGTTCGGATCGGGATTGTAAATGTTCCCCGTGCCGCAGTCGGGCGTATTTTCCACCGGCTCGCGGTAGCGGATCACCCGCACGCGGATGTAATTTTCATCGGCGGCGAGGTTGATCGACCGGTACGCCGGAGTGCGTCCGGTGGCGTCGTTGTCGAAGGTCGCCGAGACGACTTCGGCGTCGTACACCTCGCCCATGCGATAGTCGCTGCCCAGCATCTTGAGCGCCAGTTCGTCCGGGCGGGCGACGGCCTGACCTTCATACAGATAGGCCGCGCCGTAGAAGCCGTCGTCTTCCGGATCGGTGTCCATGAAATCCCAGATCGCCGAACCCATGATCGAGTCGGCGTGGCGTATCAAGGTCAGCATGACGTCGGCGTTGTAGATCGCCGCGCCCAGCGAGTGCGACAGATTGCGGAACGGGCAGGCGGGCGGATCGTCCAGGCCGGTGTAATTGGTCATGGTTTCGGCGAACAGCAACTGCGTGTTGAACTCATTGACCAGAATATCGACGGGCTTGGTGTCGCCGAAGATGGTTTCGATCACGTTGGCCACGTCCTCGATGCGGCCGGTCAACTCGGTCGAAGCGGCGAACGCCGCGGCCATGATCGAACGCAGCTTGGCGTCCAGGTCGATGCCGTAGACGTCGCAGCGCGATTTGTTGAAGTTGGGCCGGAAGAAATTCATCATCAGAAAATCCGGCCAGTAGTCGGAGGCTTCGCCCGAAGCCGCAAAGTACTGCAGCAGGCGGTAGGTGTCTTGAATGTTTTTGTTTTCGTAGGAACCGGCGCCGATTTTAATCGTCGAATCGACCGCCTTGAGCGCCTGGCTCAACTGGATGAAAGCCTCGGCGTAAGCCTCGGGCGGCACGCGTTTGAACTGGATATCGGGATTGAAGGGGCTGGTCGTGTTTTCCCAGGTGTCCGCGTCGATCTCCCAGTAGGTCACCGGGCCGTAGGGCGATTCCTCGTTGACGTAGCGCAGCCAGGCGACGGCCGCGGCGATCACGTCTTCGTTGGCGAAGTCGCCGGTGTCCGGATCGTAGATCGACAAGGTGATTACCGGTTCGGCGCCCAGGCGACGGGCGAGGAAGAGAAATTCGTCGGTGCCGAAAAGAAAATCGCGATCCAGCGCCGGGCCGACGCCCTGCTGCCACACGTAGCTGCGGGTCAGCCGGCCGCCGGGGAAGCGCAGAATGCCCGGCATCGTTTCGCTCAGCAGGCGATAGGGCGCGGGCTTGTAGCAGCCGACGATGTCGCCGGCGCACGGCGCGCCCTGCGGATCCCACAGACCGCCGCCGTCGTCGCCGAAGGGTTCGCCGCCCAGGATGTTGTTGCCCAGGATCCGGTCGTGCGCGACCGCGACGGTATCGGCGGAAACGCGCACCAACGCTTCGACTTCGGCGGGCGAGGCGTCGTCGTCATCGTCGTCCATCTGCGCCATCGCCGGCGCCAGCCACAGCGCGGCCAGAACGAGCAACGCCAGGACCACATACCCCGTGTGCCTGATCTGCATCATCGTAAACCCCTATTCCCCGGGCCGACCCCAGACCCGACGATAAACAATGTCGCCGACAAATATTCTATCGGCTTAATGAGCCGATAAGCAACCGATTTCCGCGAAAATTCGGTAAAATGGCGCTGTGCTTTTAGGCGGAAATAAGTAATCCGGGCGGACTACTCGGCCGCGGCGGTCTCGGGCCGACGCTGGAAAACCAAAAACGAATCGCGCCGCAAGACCGGCGTGTAATCTTCCTTGACCGCCGGATGCTCCAGCAGCGAGCGGCCGTAGGCGAAGTAGCAGGTCGGCGCGTCTTGCGGGCCGGTGACGCCGGCGATGGCCAGCCAGGTCGGCTTGCGGCCGAGGATGTAATCCGGATCGACCTTCTCATGGCGCTTGCCGGGCACGCGGGCCAGGTGAGCGTCGGTCAGGCCGAAGCAGTCGATCGTCGGCAGGCCGGTCAGGTAGACGATCGCGCCCGCCTCGCCGGTCGCCAGCCAATCGCCGGGCCGCTTGTGCGCGTTGAGGTAGTCGGCGACGGCCAGGTAGGATTCGTCGACGAACAGGTGCGCGGTCGGGCCGCGCCAGCCGCTGGGCCGCACGCCCAGTTGCTTGACCGCGTACAGATGCGCGGCGAAGGGCAGGGCCAGCGCGAGCAGGAAGATCCACCGGCGCGCGTCGGCGAACCATTCGGTGAGCCGCTGCCGGTGCAACGCGTCGCGCAAGCGGGCGAGAATCGTCGGGGCGCACAGTGCGACCGGGGCCATCGCGGGCACGGCGAAACGCCAGCCGAGCATCCAGTCGCCGCCGCCGATCACCAGGAAGCCGGCCTGCGCGCCGATGCCCAACAATAACAGCAGCGTGCGCGGACTCGTCTTTTTCCACGGGACCAGCCCCAGCAACAGCAGCGGCAGCAGCAAGGCGTTGCCCCAGAACGTCGCGCCGATCGCCGGCAGCAGGTAACGCAGACCGTCGGCGTAGGTGGCCGGCCCCGCCGAGGCCTTCGCGTAAAACGTGTTGGGCTGCCACGCGCCGTAGAAGGAGTGTCTCCATAGGAAATACAGCAGCACGGGCGTCAGGGCGAGCGCGAGAAATCCGGCGTCGGCCGCGTCGGGCTTGCGCCGATCGCGCCACAGCAGCAGCGTGCGTGCGAGGATCGCGGCGAAGAGAAACACGATGCCTTCCGGCCGCGAGAGCGCCACGAGCGCGAAGAGCAATCCCGCCAGCACGCGCCAGGCCTTGCGGCCGGTCTCCAGCGCGCGGATGTAGCCGCCCAGCGCGACGACGATCAACAGCGTGTGCAGCGCGGTTTCCATCCCCGAGGCGGCCCACAGCGCGGGAAAGCCGGCCAGCGCGAACAAGAGCGGCGGCCAGCCGCGAAAATCGGCGCCCTCCGGATCGCGCCGGGCCAGCGCATAGAGCGCGGGCAACGTGAGCAGCCCCGCGAGCAAGCCCAGGCCCTTGGCGGCCAGCACCAGCGTGCGCGGATCGCTCATCAGCAGGTGCAACAGCGCGAGCAGCACGAGCAGCAGCGGATTGGAGAAGCCCTCGACGCGCTCGCCGACGTTGTACACCGGCCCGTTGCCGGCGGCGAGGTTGGCCGCGTAGCGCATGGTGATGAACACGTCGTCGGGGGTTTGGTTGACAAAATGCACGCCCAGCGCCAGGAAAATCAACATCCCGGCCAGCAGCAGAAGCCATTGGCGTTGCGCGGAGATCATCGCGTTATCTTGCCCGCCCAGGCGCGGATGCACAAGGCCTTACCAGACCTGATAGCCCAGCAGCGGCCACCAGAACGCGGCGGCGGCCATGAACAGCAGGTAGGCGGCGGCGACCAGGATCAACCCGGCCTTGAGGAAATCGCGCATTTGCGGATAGCCCGAGCCCAGCGCGATCGCGTTGGCCGGCGTGCCCATGGGCAGCACGAAGGTCAGGCCCGAGGGCAGCGCGACCGCGAAGGTCATCACCACCGGGTCCAGGTGCATGGTGAAGGCGAGGCTGATCACCACCGGCATCATCAGCGACACGACCGCCGCGTTGCTGATGAACTCGGTCAGCAGCATAGAGATGAGAATGATGATCGCCATGAGCACCAGCGGGTGGGGCGTCTGGCCGGCGAGCATTGCGTTGACCGCCCAGTCGGCCGCGCCGGTCCGGTGCAGCGCCTGCCCGAGGGCGATTGCGCCGCCGTACATCAGAAAAACGCCCCAGTTCACGTTGCGCTCGACTTCGGTCCAGTAGGTGAGCTTGAAAATGAACAGCACGGCCACCGAGGCCATCGCCGTGACCGCCAGCGGGATCCACTCGCGCACGAAGATCCACAGCAGGATGGTGATCACCGTGACCACCGCGACGCCCTTTTCGCGGCCGGAAAATTCGCCGAGCTCGTCCAGTTGTTTTTCCAGCACCTTGGTCGCCTGCGGCAGGTCGATCGCCTCGGTCGGGTACATGAAATGCAAAATGCCCGCGGCCGTGCCGAGCATGACGACGACCACCGGGATGTCGGCGATCAGCCATTGCAAAAAGCCGATCTTCACTTCGGTCGCTTCGAACAAAATACCCATCGCCAACGGGTTGCGCGCGCCGCCCAGGTAGGTCGCGATGCCGCCGATGATGCACCCCCAGGCCATCGCCAGAAAGAGGCTGCGCGCGAATTTGCTCTCGCTGGTCAACCCCGCGCCGGTGACGATCGAGAGGATGATCGGGTACATCATCGCCGCCACCGCGTGCTCGCTCATCCAGAACGAGGCGAACGCGCCGAACAACAGCACGCCGCCGCGCAGCCGCCGGGGCGTGGTCGCGGCCTTCTGCAGCACCAGGCAGGTGATGCGGGTGGACAGGCCGCACTCGACGAGCACCGCCGAGATGATGAACGCGCCGAGGATGAAAAACACGGCGTTGTTGCCGAACAGCGAGAAGGCTTCCGGGGAGGTCATCACCCCGGTCAGCGGCAGCAGGACGATCGCCATGATCGAGGTGATCTGCAGCGGCACGACCTGAAACACCCAGAACAGCACGCACAACACGAACACCGCGCCCGCGCGATGGCCTTCGGGCGACAGACCCGCGGGCGTGGGCAGCGCCAGCACGATGCCGAACAGCGCGAAGGCCACGGTCATCAGCGCGTACCGGTTGCGCTCCAGAAACGGCCGCTCGGCCGGTTTGGGCATTTTCGGAAGTTCGGGCTCCCAAACTTTACTCACCCGCCGCTCCTTTTATCGACAACGAGGGGACATTGTTACCGATGCAGCGCCGGAAACGCAACCAAGGATTGATCGCTGTAAATATAGGCTCTTATCCAAATTTGAGAATTTCAATAAATTCCGTCTTCTCCAAAATAAAGAATTCTTTACACACTGCAATAATATGCTATAATAAAAAAATACCAATCGATTGGTTGGCCGACGGTAAGAATTGATTTGATATGCCAAAATGTAATATATTCTTAGGAAGGAATATTTTGTCCGCTAAACTCAAGTATTTCTTCTTTTTTTTACCATTAATTTTTATTCAGAATATCGCTTTTGCAGAAGTGAATTCGCCGACTTTGGAAGCGGTTGCAGCTTGGGAAAATCTGCATAATACAAGTCCAAATGCAAAAGTGTTCTGGAGTAAATATGGTTATGCGGAAAAAATAAAAGGACTGAGCATTGAAGCGGAGTCGTGGGCTTTTGAACGGGGCAGAGTTGATGCTGTTATTTCATTTCTTATTGAATATCAAGATCTTTTTGGATTGAGTGAAAGCGACATTGCTGAACTTGTTGTTGCTCATAACATTCCAGGGTTATCAAGGATCGAAGCTGAGCAAATCTTTTTTGAAGAACAGAGTATTTTTAGCCCTCTTCCTAGACCATCAGTAATACGTTTTACACAATATAAAAATGATATTCGAGTGCGTGGAGGCTCTGTTACTTTTGTTGTTGGTACCGATGATTATATTCGAACTGTTTATAATGAATCTGTTCCAAGCCTTCAAAATAATGAAAAAAAATACAATGATGACATCGCGCGAGAAATTCTATTAGAAGAGTATGGTGAAAAAGTTACTTCTGATAGAATTAAAACAGAATTAATAATATTAGGGCACGAGAGTGATCGTCTGGCTTGGCAAGTTTCGAGTCAAGGCTATGGTTTAGTAATTGATGCCGATTCATGTGAAATAATAGATACCTATTCAACTATCAGTAATTACACTACCGCACAAGCGAAAGTCTATGATAATAGGTCGGCTTATTTAACTGGTACTGAAACATTACGATGGCTTTGGAATATAGATACAAAATGGTGGGTTGGCTCAATGCCGGTAACACGCCCTTTTGGAAGACACGTAAAAATGTATGACTGGGATACAATAAGTGGTAATAATATTGGCACTATTCCAAGTAATGATAAAGTTGCCGTTATAATTCCGTATTTTAATTATACTGATACTGCACGTGAAAACGCGATAGGAAATATATATTGGTATCTTGAGAATGTTGCATATGAATATGAAAATAAGTGGGGTTTTCCAGATTTAACTCCTGGTGATGAACATTACCATCTTACAATCATAAATCATTGGGATGGCTCAGCTCCTAACTGTGATGGCTCATGCCTTGTGCGAGGCGGTTTTGGAGATTTTGGTAAAACGTCTACGATTAATTCCGCTCACGATGATTGGCCGGCAATAGCTCTTAAAGAAGATACTAGTTTTGGTAATACAGGTGATTCAACGAGGCCAGTGGTTATTTATCATGAATACAATCACTACGTGGCCTATTCACTCACCGGATATATAAACGATGGCACGAACGCTTGTACTGATAACTGGCTTGGATTAGATGAAGCTCTCGCCAAATTTATGTCGGAATCACAATATGATGCAGTGAGTGTTACAGAAGATGAATACAATGGTTATGGAGTCCCGCTCGCAAACAATTGGCAGGCCGATCAATTCTGTTGTTATCCAGACCAATATCAATGGAATTTTGTGAGTAATTGGCATTGTTGTAGACAGGAATATAATGGAAACAACGGCGATTCTCATGATTTTTGTCTCAGTCTGACGCAAGCTCTTTGGGAAGCTAGAACATCGATCAACTACCGAAACATGGATGACGGAAAAGAGTTTGTAAATCAAGCCGTATATAACTCACTTCTTGCAATGGATGATCAAGAATCATGTTTTACCGGGGCTCATAAAATTTATGATGCAGCTCAAGATCTTGTTTTGGAATGGTGCGATGGACTATCACCGTGTCCCTATTTGGCTTATGATGATGATGTATATAACGCTCTGTGGAATCACGGCTATTTACGTGAAGTATGTCTTTGGGGGGACAATCCACCTTATGCTATTGATGATGATCCTCCTTATCCTTTTTCGGCTATCATTTGTCCTGACCCAGGAAGTGTGTTTTGTCCAAGGCGCGATCCAATTGGATCCGCTCCAGATGATTGTACGGAGGATGATTGTTAAAATGAAAAAGCAAAGAAAGTTACTTTTATTGCTAATCATGGTATTAATGATGTTCATGATATCATGTGAAAAATCATCCGATGACGACGACGACAATGATGATAACGACGACGACGATTCGCCACCTCCGGCGGTCACGTATTCCGGCTGGTTGATTCCCGAAACCGAAAGAGAAGTTATCTATCGAATATCCGATGGCGTTTGGGAGGATATTTTCGTCCCTCCCGGTTTTCCCTATTATGCGGCAGGCGTCGCGACCTTCGGCTCGCTGGTGTACGTTTGGTCGTCCGAGGGAGCTTGCACTGTCTGGCGGCTCGCATATGGATGGAAGGAATTGTATCTGATCGACACCGAGGATGGGCATATGCCCGATATCGCCTTTTTCGCCGAGGACGCCTACATCGGTTATATGTACGATCATTACAACGAGCCGCACGTCGACAGCTTGTTCAAATACGATCCGGCGACGGACCGGCATGAGTGGATTTTTCCGGAGATTGAAGTGCGCGGCGTGTTCTCCGGATTTGACGGCGCCGCGTACGTCTTTGACGCCGAAAAGATTTATCGCTTCGATGGGGCCGATCTGATCGAGGTCGCCGCTCATCCATCCGGCGACATTCGCGCCGCCGGTCCTTTGGGCGAGGGCTTTTTCGCCGAGACCGGCGACTCCATCGAGTTTTTCGACGACGCGGCATGGTCGACGTTGTTCGATCGGTTCTATGGACAGGTTATGACCGACGCGGACGGCGACATTCTTGTCGCCGATTATCAGGAATACAATGAGTACGAGTACTTGCGGATCGTTGATGGGCAGGCCATACCGAACCGATGGTTCGACCTGGTCGGTTTTGCCCCCTCCGCCTTGTTGCCCGGCGATGCGGCGCTGTTCATTTCCCGAGAAACGCCGGAGGCTCTCGCCTGCCCGGAAAGTCCCGGGGCCGTTTACCGAATTGTCGTCGACGGCGATGAAGCATCCTGCGACGTGATTGATACTATCGGTATGTTGCATATCGACGGCAGTTTCCGGACACGTGTCCGAAACTTGCCGTAAGCCAATTTCGGCAATGGGGCTTTGGTCGGGCGCTTCAATATACCATTGCCGAAATAAGCGCGATTGGCGCAGTTTGTATGAAAATTAAGATTCCCACTCCCATTTTTGCGGATTCCACATGCCGGAGGTGCCGCTGAGCAGCGGATCGATGAACCGACGGACGGCATCGACCAGATCCTCGATGGTTTTCCAGGGCAGATCGTCGGCGCGAGCTATTCGCTCATAGACCGGCTTCCAACCGGCAGCGGGATCAGGCAGCGCTTGCGGAATCTCATGGGTCGCTCGGTGTTGAAAGGTCCGCTCGATGGCCATCTTGAAAGCCTGTGGGGTTTCGTAGGTTCTGATCACGTGCTCTCCTTTGGTTTCCATCCGGAGCGAATCCGGCGTTTTGCTTCGGCAATCATTTTGGAGTCAAACAGCCCTCTGGCGATTCCCTGCCGGATCGCCTGGTCGACCGTTTCCGGCGAAACGTGAGCGGCGGCGCAGTCGTTCACCGTTCGCGCCGGCGATGTTACGGGAATCGGACCGAACCAGGACCGTTCGGATTGCCGCACGTCATCGTAGTGCGCCATGACGCCGCGAGGAAATCTGAATCGTCTTGTTTTCCAGGCCGACGGCAGGATCAGGTGGATTTTGGACGGCAGCGCGTCGGATAGATTATGAAGAGCAAGCGCCGTTTCGTAACCGAAGACGCCCCGCCGATCCGACCACAGCCAGATCACTACAAGGTCTTCATGATCGCCGGGCGGGAAGTGTGACAGCCGATAGATACCGTGGTGAACGTTCTGAAGACGCCCCGCCTTGACGTGGTGATGAAGCAACGGCCGCGAGTACCCCGCATCCGCAGCCTGGCGGGTGGAGAAATAGCCGTCCTGGGCAGTGGCGATTTCGTAGAGCCGTTCCCAGTTCGGTTTTTGTTCTCGTTTTGGCGACATGCTCATCATGCACAAAAGTTAAGCTATATTTAACTTTTGTGCAAGGGCGAATTCCGAGGGCAATAGGTAGTCTTTCCCCATTATTCGATTCACGTAAGCAACATGCATCAATTTGATCGGCGTATCGTATACCTGCCATCCCTTGTGCGGCCGCAACGATATACCATGGCCAAAATAAGCGCGATTGGCGCGGGTGGGGATGCCCCGGATGAATAATTAATAGAAGCAAGAAAATTATCCTTCGCCCCGTCCGGGAAAGAATCGTTTTGACCGGCGTCGTTCGTCATGCTAAATTGAAAATCCCTTGATATACAAGGAGATAGTCGGTGAAAAATAACTGCGCCTTCCACTTTTTCCTGTTGCTGGCCTTGCTGTTGACGGTCGGCTTGGTCGCCTCTTGTAATGACGGCGATGACGAGTCTTCGACAAACTCGGGGCTGGTTGATGACGATGACGACAATAACTCGCCAAGCGACGATGACGACGACACGGGCGACGATGACACTGTGGACGACGACGACACCGTGGATGACGACACCGTGGACGACGACACCGTGGATGACGACACCGGCGACGACGACACCGGCGACGACGACACCGGCGACGACGACACCACGGTGATCACCACGGAGGGAGATCCGTCGTATAGCCTCGCTCAGGGTTGTTTCGCCGTGCGTTTCGACGAGACCGGCCGGTATCTGGTTGCGGAAGAGGATGGAAGCTACCGGTTCCAGGTTGTCTTACCGGAGCAAGCGGACCATTTTTTCCTCAAGCCGACCGGCCTGGGCACATTCATGTTTTACGACCAGAACGAAGGTTTTCTAGCCACGGACGGTCAGACGGTTCTTCGCTACACGCAGGCGGGCAATGACGTCGAGTGGCGGGTGAACGAACTCGATATTCCCGACGGCAATTCGACGGAGAAACTGTATACGCTGGTTTCCACCAAGCATGGACTTCGGATGCTGGCGGATGATCACGCACCTTATCTGGGCCCCGAAGGCGATCCCATCGATCCCGAATCGGCCGCGTTTCAAATCGTCGAGCGTCCGGCGGAAGAATGCCGACCATACCCCGAAGCGCCGCTCAATGCGATCGTTTCCTCCGAGTTTTATCGGCGCCGCAATCCGGACGAACCTGTGGTGGGCTATGCCGACGTGCATTCGCACCTGAACTTCGTCAAAAGCCTCGGCGCGGTCGGCATGGCCGGCGATCTGTTCCACCGCTTCGGAGTCGAATACGCCCTCGACGACTGCGAAGATCTTCATGGGCCCGACGGCGCATGGGACTTTCTCGGGGTTTCCGGGGGCACGCCCGGCCACGACACCGCGGGCTATCCCGATTTCACCTGGTGGCCGAACCGCTGCGCGATCTCGCACACCCAGACGTATTACAAGTGGATCCAGCGCGCGTATCTGAGCGGCTTGCGTCTGGTCGTGACGCTGGCCACCGGCAACAACTCGTATTGCCAACTGGCCAGTATGCTTCACCCGCTGGTGAGCGAGGGAGATTGCAGCCCGGCCAGCACGGTGGAAATCCAAACGCTTGCCATGTACGACCTGCAGGATTACGTCGACGCCCAAGAGGGCGGGCCGGGCGAGGGTTGGTTCCGCATCGTCACTTCCCCGGCCGAAGCCCGCGAGGTGATCGCCCAGAACAAACTCGCGGTCGTTTTGGGCGTGGAATACGGCACGCTCTTCGACTGCCGGATCGGCCAGGAAGAAAAGTGCACGCCCGAGTACGTCGACGAGGAATTGGACGAACTTTACGACCTGGGCATCCGGTCGGTGTATCCGCTCCACCGGTTCGACAATGCCTTCGGCGGCACGCGCCCGGGCGGCGGAACAACCAACGCCTGGATGAATCTCACCAACAAGATGAACACCGGCAAAATCGATCACATCATCGATCTCATTCTTCCGGGACGGCTGCTTTTCGACCCGTCGGCCGGCGGGGATTTCTGGGTGCTCGGCGAATGCCCGGCGGGCGCTTCGGGTTTTACGGGCATCAGAAACATGCAGGAGTTCTTCGACGAGGACATCCCCTCCTTCGGCTCCGTGTTCGATGATCTTTTACAAGCCCTGCTCATCGATAAACTGGAACCGATCCCCGATTACGCGGAATACGGCGGATCGATCCCGGGCTGCAACGTCCGACACCTGCAGCCGATCGGCGAACATCTGGTCAACGGCTTGGTCGATCGCGGCATGATCGTCCAGGTCGACCACCTGAGCTATTACACCCTGATCGAGATGCTGGACGTGTTGGAGGCGCGCCAATACTCGGGCGTCATCTCCGACCACAGTTGGATCGAAAACAGCCAGGAGATTCGCGATCGCATTTATGCCCTCGGCGGGCTCGTGGTGAGCATGGTTTCCAAGCCTTCCAACAGCGCGGATCGAATCACCCAGCGTTCCGACGAAATGGTGGGGTTTCCCTTTGCCAACGGCGTTGGGATCGGCACGGACGTCCAGGGGATGACGTGCCAGCCGGACGCCGATAGCTGGTTTACGGCGGAATATCCTTTCACTTCCTACGACGGGTTGGTCACCTTCGAGCAACCCACCGTGGGCAACCGCGTTTTCGACTACACCGCCGAAGGCATCGCCCATTACGGTTTGTATGCCGAATGGGTCGAGAATCTGCGACAAGTGGACGAAACCCATCCCGCCGACGTCATGGAGATCTTCATGAATTCGGCGGAAACATACTTGCAGATGTGGGAACGAGCTTCTGCATCGGCTATTTCAAGGAGATAGCCATGAGAAGGAAAGACCTGAATCGATTTTTATTGTTCCTCATATCGTCGGCACTCGTTTTTCTCTCGATGACCTCTTGCGGAGACGATGATGACGCCGACGACGCCGACGACGAGGCGATGGATGACGACGCCGATGACGACGATGTCGATGACGACGATGCCGCCGATGATGACAGCGCCGACGACGACGATGATACCGCCGCCGACGACGACACGACCGACGACGACACCGGCGACGACGACACGACTCCCGTTTATGCCGACGAATTCAAGGTCGTCGAAATAGCTTCGGAGACGCCGGCGACGGTGAAACTGGCGGTGCAAGCCTGCGCCGGGTTGTACAATCGCGAACTCGGCGGCTCGGTCTATACGCTCATGAGCGATAAAGACGCCCGCTGGTTGGAAGAGTTGGAGTTGGAACCCGAGGAGACCGTCGCGGCCGAGCCGTTCCTGCAAACCTGTCTGACGGATTTCCCGCAGTGCGTGCGGTATTCGTACGAGAATCAACAGAGATTGCTGCCCAATATTCTGACCGTCGGCGCCGTGCTGGGGGCGGTTCCTTTGGACGAGAACCTGACCGTCGCCTGCCCGACGGTGGCCTTTGACGCCGTCGCCGAATTTGCCGAACGCGACACGCCTTATCTGGCCACGAAGTTCGTTTATGAAAACTACGTCGCGGAAACGACCGGACTGGCCATGCTCAATCCCGGCTATGACACGAACGATCCCATCGTCTGGGATCCGGCATTGAATCGCGACATGAACCCCGCGCTGATCGATTATGTCTTTGCCGAAAAGCTATTCGTCGTTTTCCTGGTCAACGGCTGCATCGATCCCAACCCGGAAAGCAAGCTGTTGACGGAAATCGCCACGGCCAATCCCTGGCCGCAGCCGATCGGCGTTTACGGGTACAACAATTCGTGGATGGTCTTCGGCGGCTACTTTTTCGAAGCGCAGACCCGCTGCCTGGAATCGCGCAACATGGGCGCCATTCCGACCGAAACGACCAACCTGTCCTTTTTTTCAAGCCGGCGCGCGCCCATTAACGAGCCGGGGGAACTCGAGCAGAACGAGTTGGAGAACATTCAGTACGATCCCGACATGACCTACGTCGCCTTCGTGATCGGCGACGGCGACAACATCGCGTTTATGATGGACGCCCGCGGCGAGTGGATCAACCAGCGCCTGGAGGATTGCCGGCAGCCGGTCAATTCCTGCGAACCGATCACCTGGTCGATCTCGCCGCACCTGCCGACCATCGCCCCCGACGTGCTCACATGGTACTTCGACGTGGGACGGGAAACCGGGAAAGATTATTTTATGTTGCCGCCAAGCGGGCACCTGTACGCGTATCCCGCATCGTTGAACGATGAAATGCAGGATGCCTTCGTCGCTGCCACGGAACAGGACGCGCGGATTCTGGGCACGCACAGCTCGGTTCATTGGGAATGGTGGAGCACCTGGAAGAGCGCCGAAGCGGATTTTATGCCGAGGTACGCCAAAACCGACGGCGCCATTCAAGGTCTGTTTCCCGTCAACGTGCCGTTCATGTTGCCGACCTTCACCTGGTGGAATCCCGATCGGTTCTTCAAGGTGATCATCGGGGAAGACGGGGGCGAGGCGGTGCTGTTCCGCCCGCGCGAATGGCGGGGGATCGACGACAGCGGAAGCGGTCTCACCGAGCCGTTCTACCTGAGCCCGGAGAGGATGGCCGAGGAATTGAGCGATTACCCGCCCGGCACCGTCGCCTACGTTTACATGACCAGCGACGGGGGGCTGAACCTCGAAAACTCGTTCATGGCGTTGGTCCAATTGTTGCCGGCGCACGTGCGCTTGGTCAGCGCCGACACTGCCGCGCGCCTTGCCCTCGAAGCGTCTCGAAATAGCGTTTACGCGCAATAGCTCCTGAAGAGAGAATGCCCCTTCCTTAACGCTCGCGGTATTGCCGGGCGTTTCGATATTCCATTGCCAAAATAAGCGATTGGCGCGGGCGGGATTTTTTGTACGATGGGCGCATCTTGGAGGCGCGATGAAAATCGGTTTTGGTATTTTGTTGATTCTTGCCGTTTTGTTTGGTGCGGTTGCCTGCGATATTTTGGGCAAATCCAATGATAGTTATGGTGATGGTAGCGTGGCCGGCGACCGCTACATCGTTGTAGTGGATTGGGACGATGTCGCCGCAAAAATGCCGCCCTTCAAGCGGCTGTCCCGCGAGGACCTGACGGTCGAGGAATGGACGGCGCTCGGCCCCGCCTGGTATACGAAATATCCGCTGTTTTTGAGCGTTGCCGACGACGAGGATTTCCATCGGTTGCTCGCGAAAATCGACTATCCGCGCGAAAAGGTGATCATCGAACAGCCGACGGAGGTCAAGGTGATCGACGACGGCCAGGCGGTCGTCCACGGTCGCTTGCTGCGCGGCAAGATCGTTATCAAATACGATAAGAACCGTGAGTGGATTACGATCAACGATTATCCGGTGTACATCGAATCGTATGCCCCCTGGCTTGCGCAAGCGGAGGATTTTAAGGCCTCCATGATGGATATGCTGGCCGAGTACGATTACCGAAAGCGCAATGCCGACGAGTATTATCAGCGGATTTTAGCGCTGCGGGAGGAAGTCAGGCGGCTGCAGCGATACGTCGACGGTCACCGGTCGATAAACGACGAGCGGTTGATTGAAACCGTGCAGAGCGAATTGGCGAAATTCGATGCGGCCGTGCAAGTGCAGCGAAACAGCTTCGCCTGTGTGCAGATCGTCGCCGCGCAGGAAGGCCTGGAACCGAACGAAAGATCGACAGAATATTTAGATAGCCTAATAAGTGCTAACAAAACCAGAATCAAGTACGGGATGAAAGGAGGGGATGAAAAGAAAATTATCAAGAGAGGAATACAAGATTTTACCTGGGTCGATCCGGCCATGGATGGCGCCAAGGTGGTCACCGCCGATTGCGCCTATGTTACGGCGATGTTGCCGTACCCGGGCGAAGACAACGGTGTGGTCGCGCGGGTCAATGTTTACCCGCAGGCTCTGTGGTCGGTAACTGAAACGGGTATGGTTTATAGTTTTACACATGAACGGTTACAGCCAATGATTTATGGCGATTCTCTTTGGGTGGAGGCTGATTCTATTGAAGATATAAACACCATAAATAATTTCCCATCCGATGCGCAAATCGACGCGATCGTCAAGGCCGACATCGACCTGCGCGAAAAGTATTATCGTCTGTACCGTCTGTTTTTGCCGTTGGCACACTATGAGGAGATCGCGTTGCTGAGCAAATTCCTCATCGAGGAGCGCGGCGGCTTGCAGCACTAATTTCCCTCCCTTTCCCTTGCGGGGCGGGGCGGATTGTCCTAAAATCGCCTCACGTGGTTTCACATCTTAA
>CALBTQ010000834.1 GCA_937967875.1 uncultured Pseudomonadota bacterium | reverse complement strand
GATCGTATTCGGTGACTGGAGTTCAGACGTGTGCTCTTCCGATCTAAATCGTCGCCCGCCCATTCCCATGAATTGTCGAACGAACCGGTGATGTACAGGCTCTCCGAGCTGGCGTACATGATGTAGCCCTCGGCGATGATCGACACGTCGGTCTGCCGCGCGGTCGGATCGTCCAGCAGCACGGTGAGCACCGAGAGGATCGAAGTGCCCAACGGTTCGTAGGGACGGTAATGATCGGGGCATTCGGACACAAAGCCGGAGGTGATTTCCGTACCGCCGGCCGTGTGCACGATGTCGTAGTAGCGCGGCAGCCAGGCTTCGAGGCCCGCACTGTCGATGATCTCGGTGTTCTGCTCGATCAGCGCATCGATCGCCGCGTCGATTTCCTCGGGCGTCTCGTAATTCCAACCGTCGATCCAGGTTTCGTACTCCGGACCGTACTTGAAGCAGTTGGTCACGATGCGCGTGGTCGCGCCGATGCGCCGGCTGTTGAGCAGGTCGCCTTCCACGTACAACTCGCGCAGCAGCGTGGGATCGGATTTGACGCTGTGATCGACCACGGAGACCTTGACCACGTCCCAATACAGTTCGTCGCGCGGGATGTCCGGCCAGACCGTTTCGGGCACGCTATACGACGGCACCTGCGAGAAGACCAGCGCGGTGTCGCCGTACAGGTACATGTCGGCCACGTTGCCTTCGATGTCCAACGCGCCGACCTGGTGCGTGTCTTCCTGCGGATCGGCGTCGAAGATCAACAGCCAGCCGCCGTTGGCGATGAACAGGTAATTGCCGTCGGTCTTGATCATGTCGGCTTCGTCGACGCCTTCTTCCTGCACGTTGGTGTCGCTGTGCTCGTTGTCGTCGTCGCCGGTGGATTCGTCATCGTCGCCCGGCGCGGCGTCGTCGTCGTCCGAATAGTCGTCGTCGTCGGAATAGTCGTCGTCGGACGCATCGTCATCGTCATCGGAAACGGCATCGTCGTCATCCCAGCCGTCGTCGTCGTCGTACCAGCCGTCGTCGTCATCGTAATAACCGCCGTTTTGCCAGTAGTCGCGTTCCATTTCCAATGCGCGCACCATGCGCTGCATTTCCATCTCGCGCAACCAACTGAGCACGTCATTGCAATCCTTGCAGCGGTACAGACCTTTTTTATCCATGTCGACGCCGTCGTCATCATCGTCGCCGCGATCGCAGCCGGCGTTGACAAACAAAACGGTCAATAGCGACAGAAGCAAAAGGCCTAACACCACCTTGCTCCAACCAACCTTCATGATTTACTCCTTATCGGAAAGATTGACTCTGTGTTATTCGATTTCGCGCACATCAGTTTAGCAAAGCCTATGCCAAGAGCAAGAAAAATCTAACTCACCGAATTGACTTGAAAAATTTTTTTCAGAGAATGTTCGGGCTCCCGGTGTGTCCTCGAAATTGTCGGTGTCGCCCTCAAAATTTTGAGGCTTTCATGCGAAATGATTTATGATTATTCTTTGCCTCCTTACAGAAGTTACAGCGAAGGGGTGACCTTTTGGGTTTTGGCGAGATATTTCTCTTGGCGCTGGCGTTGGCCGCCGATGCTTTCGGCGTGGGCACGTCCGTAGGACTGACCTACTGCCGACCGCGGCAGGTGTTTCGCCTGAGTTTGCACTTCGGTCTGTTTCAGGCGCTGATGCCCGCGTTGGGCGCGTTGGCGGGCTTGTGGCTGCGCGATATCGTCGCAACGGCCGCGCCGATCGTCGCCGGAATTTTACTGACGATCATCGGCATGAAGATGCTCGTCGAATCGACGCGTCGGGGAAAGCCCAAGGACGATTGCGATCCGACGCGCGGCTGGACGCTGATCGGCTTGAGCCTCGCCGTGTCGATCGACGCCTTCGCGGCGGGCATCGGTTTGGCGATGCTGCAGGCGCCGTTGTTGTTGGCCTGTGTGATCATCGGCATCGTGGCGCTGGTCGCCACGGCGGTCGCCATGCTCAACAGCCGCTTGTTGCGCAAGGCCCTGGGTCAATGGGCCGAGCGCCTCGGCGGCATTGTGCTGTTGCTGCTGGCGGCCAAGGCGTTTCTTCATTTGTAGGGGCGTTTATGAAAGTCAATTTTTTCGATCTTCCGGAAGAGTATGCCGCGCCGGAAACGGCCAAAGCGGCGATCGTTTCGATTCCCTATGAGCATACGGTCAGCTACGGCGCGGGCGCCGGGCTAGGCCCGCTGGCCATCCATGAAGCGAGTACGCAAGTTGAATTGTACGACGAAGTGCTGCGCGCCGAGCCCTACCGGGTGGGCATCTGCGCCGATCCGCTCGACGATCCCGAGCAAGTGTCCGCGCTCAGCGCGCCCGAGATGATCGACCGCTATGCGCCGGTCGTGGGCGCGCACCTGGACGCCGGGCGCTTCCCGGTGATTCTGGGCGGCGAACACACCGTTTCGCTGGCGCCTTTCGCAGCGGTGAGCGAACGCTGGCCGCAAGTGCACGTGCTGCACTTTGACGCCCACGCCGATCTGCGCGACCGTTACCACGACGATCCGCATTCGCACGCCTGCGTGTTGCGGCGGATCGTCGAACGCGCCCCGGCCGTGCAGTTGGGCATTCGCAGTTACGACCTCGAACAGGCGCAAGACATTCCCACGCTGCCGGTGCACGTGCTGCACGCCCACGAGATCCGCCGCGGCGCGAGCATGATCGAGTTCGCCGACAAGCATCTGGGCGCCCCGGTGTACCTGACGATCGACCTGGACGCGTTCGACCCGTCGATCATGCCCGCCACCGGCACGCCCGAGCCCAACGGTCTGTACTGGCAGGAGGTCGACGACTTGCTGGCCTGGCTGTTCGCCAACCGTAACGTGGTGGCGATGGACGTGGTCGAACTGGCTCCCCGCGAAGGCTGGCCGGCCTCGGATTTCCTGGCGGCCCGGTTGATCTATCGGTGCATCGGACGAAGGTGTTTGTGAACCGAAATACATTTTAAGGAAAAAGGGGAACGGAAAATCCGCTCCCCTTTTTCGTTTGATCGCGTGTCGTTATTTCGTGCAGCCGCCCGGAGTCGGGTTGGACATGTATTCCGAGGATTTGTAGTAGATGTTCACGTACACGATGCAGTCGGCGAACACCTGGGGCACGATCGCCCCTTCTTCGTCGCCGTCGGTGTCGGCGGTGAGCAGGTAGTTGCCCGGCGTCACGTTGGTGATCAGGAAGTAGCCGTTGCTCGGATGGGTGCTGGTGCGGCTGGTGGTCGGCATGCCGCTGCCGTCGATGTAGTAGGTCGGCCGGCTGGTGTCGCTGGTGACTTCGGCGCAACCGATAACCTCGGCGGCCGGAGTGACGTCATCGTAGTACTGCACGATGCCGCCCACGATGCCCTTGCTGGGATCGAAGGTTTCGCCCAGCAACGCGGCAATGCTCGCCCGGGCGATGTTCGAAACCAGGGAGAATTCCCAGGTCATGACCGTATCGTAATTGAACGCGTAGGTGGTCACGTAGTTGTTCAAGGTGAACTTCACCGAGTACTGTTCGTTTTTCTCCACCGTGTTGAAGAAGCAGAAACCGTTGGTGTCGGCGGTGGTCGTGATCGCCGGTTCGAACGATTCGCCGGTGTAGCGATTGACCAGCTCGCAGGTGGCGCCGGTCA
Organism: uncultured Pseudomonadota bacterium; assembly: GCA_937967875.1. GTDB lineage: Bacteria > Lernaellota > Lernaellaia > Lernaellales > Lernaellaceae > CALBTQ01. Next base: position 5,813 of record CALBTQ010000834.1, on the reverse strand, counting down.
GGTTGCTGCCGCTGAGGAAGTCGATCACATGGATGGTGATCGGCTCGGTCGGCGGGTCGTCCATGGTGCTGTCGTCGTCGCCGGTATCATCGTCGCCGGTGTCGTCGTCGCCGGTGTCGTCGTCGCCGGTGTCGTCGTCGCCGGTATCGTCGTCGCCGGTATCGTCGTCGCCGGTATCGTCGTCGCCGGTGTCGTCGTCATCGTCGCCGGTGTCATTGTCATCGTCATCGGCATCATCGTTGTCGTCATCGTCGTCATCATCATCGCCGCAATTGGCGGCAACCAGCGCACTGCAAATCATCAAGGCCATCAAGGCCAGCAGCAGAAAAATATTTATTGTCCTTTTCATTTCTGAATACCTCCTCAGAAAATTGTTTGCCCGCTGGCGGTACGAGGCGTTCTTATAACAGGAATTGCCGTGTTTGAATAGATTCTTTTTCATAAATGGACTGAGCGTTCGAAACGATTGCCGCGTTCGCGCGGTTTGTTAATCGTAATCGCGTTCGGGGAGGTAGATTTCGCGCGGCCGGCTGGTGCCGTCGGACTGGCTGATCAGCCCTTCCTGCTCCATGCGTTCGATGATCCGCGCGGCGCGGTTGTAACCGATTTTCAAACGGCGCTGAATGTAGCTGACCGACGCTTTGCGGTCGCGCGCGACGATCTCGATCGCCTTGTCGAACAACCCGTCGTCGTCGCCGCCGTCGTCGCCCAGCGAGATGGCGTCGATGTGCGCGTCCTGCAGGTCGTCGCCGGCGGTGGTGCGAATTTCCACGTATTCCGGCGGCGCGTGTTTCTTTTTGAGGTACTCGACCGCCGCGTGAACTTCGTCGTCGGAGACATACGCGGCATGGAAGCGCGTCAGCTTGGCCGTGCCCGGCGGCAGGAACAGACCGTCGCCCCAGCCCAGCAGGTTGTTGGCGCCGCCTTCGTCCAAAATCGTGCGGCTGTCGATGCGGCTGCGCACCTGGAAGGAAATGCGGCTGGGGAAGTTGGCCTTGATCACGCCGGTGATGACGTCGACGCTGGGCCGCTGCGTCGCCAGAATCAGGTGGATGCCCGCCGCGCGCGCCATCTGCGCCAACCGCGCGATCGACTCCTCGACCTCCTTGGCCGCGATCATCATCAGGTCGGCCAGCTCGTCGATGATCAGCACGATGTAGGGCAGCGGCTCGGGCAGGTCGGGCGCTTCCTCGCCGGTAAGCGTGCCCCGGCGCGGCGTCTTGGCCAGCATCTTCTCGACCTTCTTGTTGTAGCTGTCGATGTTGCGCACGCCCACTTCGGCCAGCTTGCGGTAGCGATCCTCCATTTCGGCCACCGCCCAGCGCAGCATCACCGCGGCCTTTTTCGGCTCGACGATCACCGGGTGCAGCATGTGCGGGCAGTCGGTGTACATCGCCAGCTCGAGCTGCTTGGGGTCGACCATCAACAAGCGCACCTGTTCGGGCGTGGATTTGTACATCAGCGACATGATTACCGCGTTGAGGAAAACGCTCTTGCCGCTGCCGGTGGTGCCCGCGACCAATAGGTGCGGCATCTTGGTCAGGTCTTCGACGAACGAACCGCCGCGACTGTTTTTGCCGAAGGCGACGGTCAACGGCGATTTGGCTTCGTTGAATTCCTTGCTTTCCAGAATCTCGCGCAGGTAGACGATCTGCCGCCGCAGGCTGGGGATCTCGATGCCCACCGCGCCCTTGCCGGGGATCGGTGCGATGATGCGGATTTTCTCGGCCTGCAGCGCCATGGCCAGGTCGTCGTCAAGGTTGGCGATGCGGCTGACCTTGATGCCCGGCGACGGCTCGTACTCGAACATGGTGATCACCGGACCGGGGTGGATTTCGACCACATGGCCGGTGACGCCGAAGGTCTCGAGCTTGCTCTCCAGCGTGACCGACTGGGCCAGCAGCGCTTCGCGATCCAGTTCCTCGTCGAGGTTCTCGTTGGTTTTAAACAGCTTGAGCGGCGGCGGTTCGTACTGGCCGGCCAGCCCGGAAAAGGAGATCTGCCGCGCCGCTTCGGTTTCGGCCTGTTCGTGAATGGTCACCTGGTCGTGCTCGACGCGCTTGAGCGGCGCGGGCGCTTTTTCCTTGGGCTTGGCTGGCGCGGCGGATGCTTCGACCGGCGCGGCGGCGGGCTTTTCCGGCGGGGCGGGTTCGACCGGCGCGGGTTCGATCGGCTTTTGAACCGACGGTTGCGGTTTGACCGGCGGAGCGATCAGCGATTCATCGGGCAGGCGCGTGGTGCGCACCGGGGCCGACATGTCGCGCTTCTTGGCCGGCTTGGCCTCGACGGCGGCCGGTTTGGCGTCTTCTTTTTCGCCTTTGCCCAGGCGGATGATCGGCGCTTCGCGCGGCGATTTGATCGGGCCTTCCTTCTGGTCGCGCCGTTGCCGCCGCCGGCGCTGTTCGCGGCGGACAGTCCACCAGGCGATAAGCGACTGTCCGGCCGACGCGGCGGTGCGACCGATCCACCGTCCGCTGCGCGCGAAGGAAAAATCGATCGTGGCGATCAGACTGACCACCAGCAGCGCCAGCGCCACCAACAGGCCGCCGATCTTGCCCACGCCCATGCCCAGCCAATCGGCGAGCACGCCGCCGATTTCGCCGCCGCCGGAGCGGCCGCCGTCCGATTCGGGCAGGACCATCGAGAGGATCGTCGCCAACGTGGCGAGAAACAGCAGGTAACCGATGAACTGGCTTGCGCGCATTTTCACCTGACGGCCGGTGAAGAAGAAAAAGCCGATCACGGCCAGCACGACCGGCACCAACACCGAGGCATAGCCGCCCAGTTGCACTAACGGATCGGCCATGTACGAGCCCAGACGGCCGGCGAGGTTGGTCGGCTCGGTTTCCGGGATGACCGCCGTGTTCAGCGACGGATCCTTGACCGTGTAGGAAAGCAGGGCGAGAAAGACCAGCGCGGCCATCAGGAAGAAGCCGAGCCCGACGATCTCATTAAAATTGCGTGCGCCCTTGCCGCCTTCCTGCCGCTCGCGTGCCTTCAACTACACCTCCATGATGACCGGGATGACGATCGGCCGCCGCCCGATGCGTTTGTTGAACAGCCGCCGGATCGCGCGGGTCATTTCCCACTTGGCGGTGTTGATGTCGAAGCCGTTGTCGCTCTTGAGTTCGGCCAGGGTGTCGAGTACGACGCAGCGCGCCTCGTCGAGCAGATCTTTATGATCGGGCTCGTACACCAACCCTTTGCTTTTGAAGTGCGGACCGGAAACGATCACGCCGTCGCGGTGGGCGATGGCGCAGGTGATCGTGCCGTCTTCCGACAGGATGCGGCGGTCGGTGAGCACGATGTTGCCCACGTCGCCCACGCCGTGCCCGTCGACGTACACGCGGCCGCTGGCGATGCGCGCGATCTTCTCGGCCGGACCGCCGTTGACCTCGGCCACGTCGCCGTTTTCCATGACCAGGGTATTGGTCACGCCCATCGACTGGGCCAGCTTGGCGTGCTGCACCAGGTGGCGGTACTCGCCGTGCACCGGAATGAAATTCGCCGGCCGCGTCAGTTGCAGCAGCAGCTTGAGCTCCTCGCGGTGCGCGTGCCCGCTGGTGTGGATGCGGCTGATGCCCTCGTACACCACTTCCGCGCCCAGGCGGTACAGCTCGTTGATCACGCTGGTGATCGCCCGTTCGTTGCCGGGGATCGTCTTGGACGAGAGCACGACCGTGTCGCCCTTGAGCACCTTGATGTGCTTGTGGTTGCCCGCCGCGATGCGCGCCAGCACGCTCATCGGCTCGCCCTGGCTGCCCGTGCACAGGATCACCGTTTTCTCTTTGGCCATGCGCGGCAGTTCGTGCACCTGCAGCAGCAGGCGGTTTTCCACGTGCAGCACGCCCAGCTTGCGCGCGATGGCCACATTGTCGGCGATCGACTTGCCCGACAGCAGCACCTTGCGCCCGAAGCGCTGGGCGAGGGTGAACACCTGCTGAATGCGGTGGATGTTGCTGGCGAAGCTGGTGATCAGAATGCGCCCCGGCGCGTTGCGGAACAGCGATTCCATCTCTGCGCCGATTTCCCGCTCGCTGGCCGTATAGCCTTCGCGCTCGATGTTCGTCGAATCGCTCATCAACAGCAGTACGCCGCGTTCGCCGAATTCGGCGAATTTTTTCAGGTCGGTCGGTTCGCCGTCGAGAGGCGAAAAATCGAGCTTGTAGTCGCCGCTGTGCACGACCAGCCCGGCGGGGGTGGTGATGCCCAGGCCGTAGCCGCCGACCATCGAATGGTTCACGCTCACGAATTCGACGGTGAACGGCCCGAACTGCCGCACGTCGCGCGGGTTGACGATCTCGGTGCGCACCTCGCCGTCGAGCGTGTGCTCCTCCAGCGCGTTCTGCAAAAAGGCGAGGGTGACCTTCGAGCCGACCAACAGCGGTTGGTGGTGGCGCAGCAAGTAGGGCACCGCGCCGATGTGATCTTCGTGACCGTGGGTCAGGATCAACGCCTCGATGTCGGCCTCGCGTCCTTCGAGGTAAGAGAAATCCGGGATGACGATGTCGACCCCGAGCATGTCGTCCTCGGGGAACATCAGCCCGCAGTCGATCAGCAGCAGACGGTTTTGGAATTCCAATACCATCATGTTCAGGCCGATCTCGCCCAAACCGCCCAGGGGAATGATTTTCAGCGCTTGCCCGTTTTCAGTCATCGACGATCAGCTCCTCAACTTCCGCTCGCGCCATCTGCAACAACCGATCGCGATCCTCGTATGTCATGCCCAACGTCGATATCGGCCGGCCAATACGAATGGTGATCAACCCGGGGCGCGGCAACACATCACCCACGCCGTGGACGCGGGCCGCCCCGGATATACCAACGGGGATAATAGGAATTTGCGCGCGAATTGCCAAGACAAAAGCGCCTTTTTTCCACGGACCGAGCCGGCGGTTTTGCGCGCGGCCCCCACCGGGGTAGATCGCCAGAAAGTGTCCGTCCTCGGCCAGCTTGTGCATGCGGTCGATTTGTTTGTGCTGTTTTTCCGGCGAGGCCTTCTGGTCGATGACGATATGCCCCAAGGCATAAAGGGATATTCCGAAGATCGGCACCTTCAGCAGCGATTTCATCGCCAGAAAGCGCACCGGCACGGTCAGGTGGCTGTAGACCGCGTGCACGTCGAAATAGCTGGTATGGTTGGCGACGAAGATCCCCGTGCCGTCGCGCGGCACATTCTCGGCGCCCTCGACCGCGAAGCGCACGCCGAACATCTTGGCACCCAGCCAGATCCAGGCGCGGCCGAAGTAATAGGAAGCTTCCCGGCGCGGATCGAACGGAGCGATGATGTAAACGCAACTAAGCAGAATAAACGCGGAAATGAATATCACCGGCAGCGCAACCAGTGCGCGCAACAATCGCATGCATCGCTCCTCGTCCCCCCTGATGCGCAGTTGTACCGCGAAGCGTCCGCGCCGGTCAATGGTCGGTTGTTGAACGATTATTCGAATAAGAACGTTGTTGACAAAGACCAAGGGTGGAGAGAAAATGCATACAGACTTGGACGGTCCTCTATCGAATGGGAGTGATAAGATGCGTTCTTCCTACTTACTTACTTTCCTTGATTCTTTTCGCAATGTTCTCCGCTGATGTCGCCTTGGCCGAAGCAACTCTGATAATCGGCGGAAATTCATACGTTAAATCCAGCGGCCCCAGCACCCCCGATAATAAAATTCATTTCATTTTCGATTCCACAGCCGATAGCGGCGGTCTGCAATTTGTCAACCTGCCTTCAACTCTCACCAATGTAAAATTGCGGTTGACAATCAACACAAGTGTAATTGCGACGAAACAATTGTATGTCTCCTACTTCC
>CALBTQ010000833.1 GCA_937967875.1 uncultured Pseudomonadota bacterium | reverse complement strand
TCCTCGTCCTTGTCGCCCTCTTCCTTGCGCGAGCGGCGCACCTGTTCGTAGGACTTGAGGAAGTTCGAGTAGTCGAACGCGGCGAAGGTCACCCGCGCTTCCAGCGGCATTTCGTCGCGCAGGCCCAACGTCGCGTCGATTTCGATGCGGCCCAGATCGACCGGCGGTTGTTCAGGCTCGGCCTGCGCGGGCGGCGTCATCTGCGCTTCGGCGGCGGCGAAATCGGGATCGTCCTCGTTCTTTTCCTCGTCGCGTCCCGGCAAGAGCGGCTCGACGCGATCGCGAATCTGCTCCACGACGGTCGGTTCGGTTTCGACCTGCAACCGTTCTTCGAGTGAAACGGCCTGCCGCCCGGCCAACAGCGCCCCGGTCACCTTCACCTGCTGATCGACGATCTTGATGTCGATCGTCGAATTGCCCAGATCCAGGTGCTCGTAGCGCCCGTGCGCGATCGCCAGCCGCAGCGCGCCGCCCGGATTCTCGAAAGTGCCGGTCAGATCGGCGTTGAGCTCGACGTCGGCCATTGCGTGGATGCGTTCGCGCGCGACGGTGTCGCTGGCCATTTCCGTCAGGTGCTCGGTGAGCAGCTTGATCGAGAACGTTTTTTCCTGCGGATCGACGCGGCCGGTCAGGCGGATCACCGCGGGCTGCTTCTCCTGCTCGGTGACCTCGTTTTCCGGTTTGGGCCGCCACAGACCGCGTTTGAAAATCGGCCGGATGCTGCGCTGTTTGACGATCGAAATATCGTCGAGCACGACCACGCCCTCGTCCAGCCGCGCGTTGAGCGTCAGCGCCTCGACCCGTTCCTTGAAGGCCTCGACCTTGTCGGCCTTGAGCAGCACCGTGCCGCTCAAACCGTCGACCGGCCCGGAAACATCGACAGTCAATTCAGCGTCGCCGGCGACCTCCAGTGAATCGGCCATGCCGGCCATTTTGATCAACTCGGCGATCTTCGTGGACGGCAACGACAGCTTGGCCGACACATTCGCCGGTTCGACCGACATATCGTACGCGGCGTCGGCCTTGATCACCGCCGCGCCCGCTTCGATCAGCAGGTTCTCGACGACGGCCTTGTCGTTTTTGAAGCCCAGCCCCGCGTTGATCGCGCCGACTTCCATTTTGTCGAAGACCAGATCGGCGAACTGCAGATGGCCGGTCACGTCGGGCTTTTTCGTCGTGCCGCCGACCTCGGCTTCCAGCAGGCCGCGGCCGGCGAGCTTCTTGCCGCCGACGAAGCCGGCGAACTCGCCCAGGTCGTTGAGTTCCGCTTTCACCTTCAGCGCCAGCGGGCCGCTCAGATCGGCCGTGCCGCTGACGCCGATTTCGCTGTGCTGCGTGGTCAACAGCAGCTTGTCGATCTTGTTGACCTTCGCGCCGAAGTTGCCGGCCAGATCCAGCGTGACCTGCGGCATCAGCGAGCCGGCGACCATCGTGTCCAGCGCGTTCAGGCGCAGCGAACGCACGAGGTTGTCCGTGCCGCCGACGTTGGCGTCCAGCTCGATGTCCACCTGCCGCGTTTTGGCGACCGTGCCGTAACCGGCGTCGGCCAGGCTCACCGTGCCCTTGGTGTCCAGCGCCATCGGGCTGAGGTTGCCGTTGGCGGTCAACTCGGTGTCCAGCACGCCGCGCGCGTCGACGCCCGCCAGCCCGAACTTCTTGATCGCGTCGCCCACGTCCAGCCCGGCGATCTTCACCTGCGCGTTCAGCGGCATCGCACCCTGCAGACCGATGCGGGCGATAACGTCCAGCACGCCGGAGCCGATGCGGCCGGTCAGGCGTTCGAGCTTCGCGTGATCGGAGGTGACCATGAACTTCGCCAGCAGGTTCTGGATGGGCAGTTCGTTGACGCGCGCGTCGGGCAGCGACAATTCGCCGCCGGCCGCGTAGGTCATCTTTTCCTTGCCCAGATGCAGCTTGGCGTTGGTGGTCAGCGCGACCGGCCCGGAAAGCTGCATGTCCTCGGGCTTGGTCAGCACGAGCTGATTGACCTTCTTCAGGTCGGTGTCCAGCTTCACGTCGGCGGCCAGATCCAGTTCGCCGAGCAGGTCGGTCGCCTCGGCGGTGACGGCCAGTTTGGTCAGCGGCAACTCAATATCGAGCCGCGCGACCTTGGCGAACCATTCCTGCAGATTCGCCGTCGCGTCGATCGCCACCAGGTCGATCGTGTCGTGCATCTCGCCCATGGTGAAGTCGCCGCCCTTGACGCGCAGTTCGACGTCCGCGTCGCCGTCGCGCAAGTCGGCCTTGCCGTCGAGCGTGATTTCGGCCACCGACACGTTCATCGCGCTGCCCGGCGCGGGCTCGGGATTTTCCGGCGTCGGCTCGGGCGTCGTGGCGGGCATGTCCATGCGGAACGACGCGTCCAGGTGCAGGTTCTCCACGACGATGGGCAGTTCGAGGCGGAACGGCTCGTCGCTGGGCGGTTCTTCTTCTTCCTCTTCCGGTTCCTCGGTGGCGGGACACATCGGCAGGTTTTCCAGCCCGTCGCGCAGCAGCAGGTAATTGCTCGCGCCGCGCAGCGACAGTTCCTTGACCACCACCGTGCCCGAGAGCAGCGGCAGCGTTTTCACCTTGACCGTCAGGCTGTCGAGCGTGGCGAAGGGATAGTCGTACTTGCCCTCGCGATCGGTGAAGCGTGCGCCTTCGAGTTGCAGCGAAAACGGCACGAGGCTCAGGCGCAGCTTGTCGACATGCAGGTCGGCGCACAGCAGTTCCTCGACCGGCGGCAGCGCCTGCGAAAGCACAAGGTCGGTGAAGAAACCGGTTTGCAACAGGAAGTTCACGGCGACCAGGATGACCAGCACCAGAGTCAGAACACCGCCCACGATGGATCCCACCACCTTGAAGACGGTCTTCACGATCCGGCCGATCACGTAAAAAATTATTTTCGCCGTATCAGACATAAACCTTTCCGCTGTTCTTTATTCGCTCCACTCGTTGCCGCCGGTAACGACTATGTACGTATCCTCTCCCCCGCCGTCGTCGGCGGGCGTTCGATACGTTTCATCGGCCCAGTTGCCCAGGTCGATCAACCGGCAGCGTTCGCTGCAAAAAGGTCCGCGCGGCGCCTCCTCCCAGCTCGTCCTGCAGCCACAAGTCGGACACCGAATTATGCGAGAATTCACCACACGTTCTTCCTTAAGGGATATACTATACAAAAGTGGCCCCGATCCCGCCAGCGGATCGAGGCCATTTTCTTTCGAAGCGGGCAACGGGATTCGAACCCGCGACTCCGAGCTTGGGAAGCTCGTACTCTACCAACTGAGTTACGCCCGCAACCATCGTTTGCGGCGGCGGTCGCCGCCCGCGATGCGACAGTATCTTTAGCCGGTTTGGCCGGCGATTGTCAACAAGATTGACAAGGCGGGCGGGCCCGTGCTCGAATCGCCCAATCATGCGCCTACGAACCTTTTCCACCGCCCAATGCCCGCTCGGCCCGCGTCTGCGCGCCTTGCTTGCCCTGCCGGATTTCATCGGCGAAATCGTCACCCACGGTCCGCTGGATCTGGTCGCCACCGACGATCCGCACATGGCGTTGGACCTGCGCCGCGATTTTATCGGCAAGCTGCCGGTCTGGCTCGACCTGGATGCGTCGCGGCCGGAAAAGGAAGTTCTGCCCACGTCCCGTCGCGGCCGCCAGGCGTTGCGGCAGGTCGAACTGCTGACGGTCTCCACGCGCGGCCTGCTGGCCGAGGCGCGCCGCTTCAACGCGAACGCGCTGTGGCTGCCCGATCCGCTCGCGCCGTTGGCAGCCAAGGCGGTCGACGAACTGCCGCTGGTGCCGCCGGCGGTGGGCTTCGTCGGCTCGCGCGAACCGGCGCTGCGCTGGGAGATTTTTGCAGAATTGGCGCAAGGCGAACGCCGTTTGCAGCTTTACGTGGGCGGCGACGCGGCGAATGAACCGTTTTTGCGCGAGGCCGAGCGCCGGCTGCCGAATCTGCATCTACGTCCCGACGACGACGAAACGTTGTGGACGCGTCTGCACGCGGCGCTGCTGCCCTATCGGCTCGACGCGCTGCCCGTGCACGCGCTGCCGCCCGCGCTGATCCGCGCCTGTCAGGCGGGCAAGCCGGTGCTCTGCGCGCCGCTGCTGGAGGCCGGGCGGCTCGACGCGGCGCTGTCGTTCGCCGACGACGCCGCCGGCTTCGCCGGGCATCTGCAAAGCGACCTGTTGACCAAAACGCCGACGCGCGCGGCGGGGGAAATTCTGCGCGCGGCCGTGGCGCATCATCGTCCGGAGTCGGTCGCAGCGACGCTCAACGAAGCGTTGTCGCGGGTGGGCCGATAAATCGCACTTGCAAGTTTGATGGCTAAAAACTACATTGAATGGGATCTCGCTGCTGGAATGAATAATGAATTCACATGTTGCAGTTGTCACCCATAGGGGCCGCCGGCCTTACAATCAGGACACTCCGTTAACCGCCGCGATCGATACGGCGCAAGGCGCGCTTCACTTGCTGGCCGTGCTCGACGGCATGGGTGGGATGCGGGCGGGTGACCGCGCCAGCCAGTTGGCGAGCCAGGTGTTCGTCGCCGAACTGCGCGAGCAACTGAAAGACGCCGAACCGGAAGATTTCATACTCCGCGAAGCGATCGAGGCGGCCGCCCATAAAGCGCATGACGACGTGTACAACGAAGGCCAGGCCGAGCCCGAAAAGCACGGCATGGGCACGACGCTGGTGGCGGCGCTGTTTAAAAACGACCGCTTCGTCGTCGGCAACGTCGGCGACAGCCGCGCCTACCTGTACGATCCCAGCGACCGCAGCCTGATGCGCCTGACCCGCGATCATTCCCTGCGCGAGGAAGCGGTGCGCGTGGGCGCGCTCTCCGAAGAGGAAGCGGCGCGCAGCCCCTTGTCGCACGCGCTGACGCGTTCGGTCGGTTCGGGCCCCAAGCCGGAAGTCGATCTTTTCCCCGAACCGGAGGGCTGGTACCAACTGCCGCCGGGCGGTCTGCTGATGCTGTGCAGCGACGGACTCAACAACGGCGCGGAAGACGATCGCCTGCGCGAGTTGATCGAAGGCAGCGAAAACGCGGACGCCGCCGCCGAGCACCTGATGCGCGCCGGCTATCACGGCGGCAGCCGCGACAACATCACCGTAGTCGTCATGGCGCATCCGGACTACCGCAAGACCCGGCCGCTCGACAACGTGCCGCCGCCGATCGAGGAAGTGCAAAACGATCTGCCGATCACCGACGTGACAATCGGCGGTCCGCCGGTCGAAGAACCCCCGCGTTCGCCCTGGGGATTGGCGACGCTCATTCTGATGCTGCTGGCGCTGATCGTCCTGTTTTATCTGCTGGGCATTCGTCCGATGCTCGGGATGCTCGAGTCGGAAAGCGCCGACGCGCTGGCGCAGGCCGGTCAAGGGTTGCCGGCGTTGCTCGCCTCGTGGAGCCGCCTGCTGCCGCTCGCCTGATTTTTTCGGCATCCGACGCAACGCGCTGCTTTTCAAGCAACCGAGTTCCCGCTACAATCGCCCCGATTTTTCCGCCGGCCGTCGCGACCGGCGCGTGGTTTTTGCAGCAAGGAGCGACACATGAAATTGACCGTTGTCGGCGCCGGCGGCATTCGCATGCCGTTGTTCGTCCGTAGTTTGCTGCGCCGGGTGGCGCGCGGCACGAAAATCGACACCCTGGCCATGAGCGACATCCGCGCCGATCGTCTGGCGATCATGGGCGAGTTGACGCGCCATCTGGTGCGCGAGGCGGGCGATCCGTTCGCCGTGCAGGTCCAGCCCGATCTGGACAAAGCGCTGGAAGGCGCGAACGCGGTGGTCACCACCATCCGCCCCGGCTTCGAGGAAGGGCGCATCGCCGACGAGACGATCTGCAAAGAGGCGGGCATCCTGGGGCAGGAAACCGTGGGCGCCGGCGGCTACGCGATGACCGGGCGCTCGGTGCCCGACTTGCTGCACATCTGCCGCCGCACGCGCGCGGTGGCCGACAACGCGCTGATCCTCAACTTCACCAATCCGGCGGGGATGGTCACGCAGGCGCTGCACGACCAGGGCTTCCACGAAGTCGTGGGCATCTGCGACAGCGCCGACAACGTGAAGGACTACGTGGCGCTCAGCTACGAGGTCGACGTGCACCGGCTGCGTTCGCGCGTGTTCGGCCTCAACCATCTGTCGGCGACGATGCAGGTGTGGCTCGACGACGAGGACATCACCGCGCAGTTGATGAACGACGATACGTTCCTGGACAAGTGGTTCGGCATCTTCGGCCGCGAGATGGTGCGCGAGCTGGGCGCGTTCCCCAACGAGTACCTGTATTACTACCTGCTGTCGGAGCAGGCCGTGCCGGCGGTGCTGGCCGAGCCGGAAACGCGCGGGACCAAGACGCTGCGCCTGACCGAGCGCTTTTTCGCCGCGACCAAGGACCCGGCCTTCGCGAACGATCCGGCGAAACTGCTGGCGCATCACGCGGCGTGCATCGCCGAACGCGAAGCCTCCTACATGGACTACGCGTGGAAGGAAACCGATCGCGGTCAGCGTCCCGACCATCACCTGGCCGAGGGCGAAGGCTACGCCGGCGTCGCGCTGGACGTGCTCGAAGCGGCGACGGTGAAGCCCGCGGAAATCGCGCTGTCCACGCCCAACCGCGGCGCGGTCCAGTGGCTGGCCGATCACGACGTGGTGGAAATCACCTGCCGCGTCGACGAGAACGGCCTGACGCCGCTGGCGCCTCCACGCGTGCCCGAGCGGCTGGCCGCGCTGGTCAACGAGTTGAAGGTCTTCGAGACGCTCACTGTGATGAGCCTGCGCCACCGCAGCCGGCGCGTCGCGCTCTACGCGCTCGAATCGCATCCGCTGGTCGGCTTCCACCGCACGGCGATGGAGGTGCTGGATCGCTTTGTGCAAGCGCATCCGGCGTTGCGGGTGCTCGCATGATCGACGTGCTGCTGCCGGCCTCGGGTAAACCGTTCGTCGATTTGATCTTCACCGGTCTGCCCAAGCTGCCCGACCCGGGTGAGGAAGTGTACGCACGCGATCTGACCATCGTGCCCGGCGGCGCGATGACCGCCGCGCTCGTGCTGCACCGCCTGGGCTTGCGCGTGGTGTTCGAGGCGACGCTCGGGCGCGATTTCGGCAGCCGCTTTCTGCTGGACATCATGGAAGAGGAAGGCCTGCCGCGCGACGGTGTGAACATTCGCGACGAGGTGCGCGCCAACATCACCGTCGCCTACAACATCCAGGGCGATCGCAGTTTTCTGTCGTATCTGGGCGGCGACATTCCGCCCGACCCCGCGTTGGTCGAGCGCTTCCCGTCGCGCTGCGTGCTGCTGGCCGGACTGCGTCCCGGCGAACGCCTGACCGCCGCGTTGCGCATCGCCCGCGCCAATCGCTCGCTGATCGTCGCCGATACGCAGGAGCAGCCGTTGACGTTGCAGGACGAGCCGCTGCGCGAATTGATCGCTTCGCTCGACGTGCTGCTGTGCAACGAGCGCGAGGCCCGCTTCGTTTCCGGGCAGGCGGACATCGACCGCGCCGTCGAGGTACTGGCCGCCCTCGCGCCGACCCTGGTGGTCAAACGCGGCGCGCGCGGCGCTTCGGCCTATTGGGCGTACGGTCCGACGCATCTGGACGCCCTGCCCGTCGAGCCGGTCGACCTGACCGGCTGCGGCGACAACTTCACCGCCGCGTTCACCGCCGCGCTGGTCGACGGGCAATCGCTGCCCACCTGCCTGGCTTGGGGCAACGCCGCCGGGGCGATCGCCGCGCAGCACCCGGGCGGAACGTCCGCGCGCATTAGCCGTGAACGGATCATCGAGTCGGCCCAACGCCATTATGGGGATAAACTGCTGCCCGATCCGCTACGCAATGTGACCCTGGAAGAGCACCAAAAATAGCTTCCATTTATTGACGAAACGTACAATCGTCTCTAATTTATCCATATAGGGAGTATTTATGCACAAGAAAAAACAATGTCGGTAGAAGATTTAGAAAAAATGTCAGTTAAGTTTTTGCAGATAAAGAAGTATAGAAATTTATAGAAGGCATATTTATGAATAACAAATTGAATAAAATCAAAAAGTTAGAAAAATACAACGCTGGAACGATGTCGGTTGTATTTAACAAAATATCCTCAATATTTGACACAAATATTCGACATATATTGCAACAAAAACAAAGATTATCCATCTATAATACTCAGTTATCATAAAGACTTAGCTTGACTTTTGATTAATATTTTATCAGTATCCCTTTTGACACAAACAAAGACCATCAATTGTTCGTATGGTCATTCTACTTCGATCACGGAGGTATGATGAAGGGGTTCGTAGGAAGCGTTAAATCGCGGATTCAGAAAATTGCTGATGAAATTATCGCTCTTGAAGAACGCTTGGAAAAGAAAAGGGCCCTATTGGACAAATACCTCGAATTATTGGACTTGGAAGGCGGCGCTCCCGAAGAATTTGCCGAACTGATCAAGCTCGCCTCTCGCCGCAACGTCAAGGTGCCCCCGCGCCGGCAGCGCAAGGGGAAGGACACCCTGCCCACGTTGATCGTCGACGTCCTGAGCAAACACGGCAAACCGATGCGCGCCAGGGAAATCTACGAAGAGTTGGTCGAACTGGGGTGGTCGACCAATTCGGACAAGCCGGAAGCGATGGTTTACAAAACGCTGTTCCGCATTGAAAAAGAGGGGCAGATCGCCAAAGCCGCGCGTGGAAAGTTCACCCTGCTGTAACCCGAATCCGGATCGGAAATTCCATCGTCGTCTATGCGCCGGGCCCTCTCGGCGGATAGGCGGCGTTTATGCTACTGCTGGGCTTCATCCTCGAAGACGAGAATATCCTGCACGAACAGGGCGTAGGCGAACTGGTAGAATTCCAGTTCGGTCAGACCGCTTTTTTCCATCGCCGTTTGCACGATTTTGTGGTCGTTGATCGACGCGACGAACTTCTCGAGCTTGGGCAGATCGGATTTGGAGGCCAGCGCATTGGGCTGGCAATCTTTGAGCAGCACCGTCTGTTGTTTGCGGTTGTGCTTGTTGAAAACCATCATCAGACGATCGATGTCGTAATGGGTGCGGATGCCCGCGAGGATCACATGTGGGTACAGCAGTTTAAAGCCGGCGACGGCCATGACCTCGTTGGGATCGCGGTGGAACACGTAGGTGCCCTTGCGCCAATTCCAGGAGAACAGATGCACCAGCTTCATCACCCGCTGGGCGACCAGATTGGCCTGCAGCGTCGGCTCGTCGACCAGGCCCATCTTCAATAGAATCTGACCGAACAAGCCGCCTTCGCGTTCCCACCGTTTGCGCGCGCCGACCAGTTCCTGCGGGGTCAGCACCATTTTCTTGGCCAGCAGCACGCCCAGCGACAATTCAGGGATGTAATTGCTCACGACGTTGACCACCGAGCCTTTGTCGAAGTGCACATCGATTTTGGTGGGCGGATTGTTGAGGATCATCAGGCCGGTCAACTGCCGGCGGCCCAGATGATAAAACAGGCGTGCCACCGGCACGCGGGCCAGGTTGCCGATTTGGCTGGTGGCCGGTGTTTTGGTCTCTTCTTCTTCGACGTCGCGCGGCGGCATGGCGCCTTTGATGCGCATCGGTTCTTCATGCGGCGTCGGCGGGGTCGAGGCGATCGGCGGCGACAGGTCGATCCGGCGGCCGATCCAGGAGTTGATCATGTTGTACAGATCCATCTGATCGACCGGCTGCTTGAGCCACCCCTGCGGGCTGTTGGGCATCGGACGGTCGCTGTAATGTTCGATCTGCTTGGACGTGGCCATAACCAGCACCGGCGTCTGGTTATGCAACGCGTCGCGCATCGTCTTGACCAGATCGAGCGCGTCGCCGTCGGGCAACGAAAAGGAGACAACGACCAAACAGGGATCGAACGCCTTGATCGCACCGAGCCCTTCATTTTTAGAAGAGGTAAATTCGACGGAATGACCGAAATCTTCAAGAAATTTGGCGATTTTTGCCGCGAGCGCCAGGTTGGGATCGATCAATAAAATTGTTCGGCTCAAATCGGGGAACCTCCATTGCACAAGCAGCCGGAACCGGGTCCGGCAACTCGCTCTCGGTCACATCCTCCCCAACTGTGCCTCGGATCTAAAAAAACCGCCGCATCGGCGGTGCGTCATTACAGAACATTTCCCTCGATCAGTCAAGATTGAATTGGAAAATGATTACAAACATATTATACCAATCCTGGAAATTTCGCTCGGGAGCGCCTACAATAGGTGTTTACAGTATTTCAACGGCAAGGATCGAACCACCATGCACGTCAAAGCTCATGCGAAGGTGAATTTGTTTTTGCAGGTCGTCGGCCGGCGCGTCGACGGTTATCATCTGCTGCAGATGATCATGGCGCCCATTTCGCTGGCCGACGAACTGCACTTTCGGCCCATCGAACGCGGCGTCGAATTGTTGTGCGACGATTCCACGTTGCCCACCGGCGCGGACAATCTCGTCGTACGAGCGGCGCTGGCCGTGCTCAAAGACGGCGGCTGCGACCAAGGCGTGGAAATCACCTTGGATAAAAAGATTCCCTCGGCGGCCGGCCTGGGCGGCGGATCGTCGGACGCGGCGGCCACCTTGCGCGCGGTGCGCGAATTGTATGAATTGCCCGTTGACGACCGGCGTCTCCACGAATTGGCCGTCGGATTGGGCGCGGATGTGCCCTTTTTTCTGACGCGTCACGCCTGCCTGGCGGGGGGCATCGGCGAAGAACTGAATCACTATTCAGTTCCCGAAAACCTACCGCTGGCCTTGATTAAACCGCCGCAAGGACTTTCCACGCCCAAGGTCTATCAAGCGCTCGGATGGCCCTTGACACAGAGATCGGAAGAGCCCACGTCTGAACGCCAGTCACCGAATACGATATCGTATGCCGTCTTCTGCTGGAAAAAAAAAAAAAAAGAAAACAAAAACAAAAAAAACAGAAGAAAATAACGATTTTTCATTGGGGGTAGATCCTCAGCAGCTGCACTAAGAGTGATAAGCCCACTACGTATGAATATACAAAATAGCGCAGAGAGTAACGGTAATGACTAGCTGTAGACACGCGGTAGATATGAAGAGACAAAGAGAAGAACATTGACAACAATCGCTACTGTGCTGCCTGGCTGGAGGCATTCTCTCATAACATATTAATATATAAGGCATTATTGTCATTTGATGCACTAATGCAACAAATTATTCCAATTTTTCCTTAGAAATAGCAGGGGCAATATTGAGAAGAGATGGACCATGCTGTCTTAACCCCCCAAATAGCTGGACATAATTTGAAAAACAAATTAGGTCTGAT
>CALBTQ010000832.1 GCA_937967875.1 uncultured Pseudomonadota bacterium | reverse complement strand
ACGAGTTCGTATTCGGTGACTGGAGTTCAGACGTGTGCTCTTCCGATCTCCGCGCAGCAGGCCATCGGATCGCGCTTCCGCAGCTACACGGGTCTGGATTTCGGCGTGGACAGCTCGACGGGCACCAGCCGCTTCCGCATCAGCGGCGAGCTGGAAAAAGACCTGCGTTTGTCGATCTTCCGCGGCATCGCCGACCCGACGCTGGCCGCGGAATTGGAGTACGGCTTCATTCGCTACATGGCCGTGTACACCGACTGGAGCAACTTCGCCGGTCAGGAAGACGTGCCGCCCAGCGGCGGGTACGGCACCGGCGTGCGCATTAAAATCGATTTCCGGTAGGAGAACGCGTGGGCAAACGGATCGTCGTTTCGATCGTCATTTTGACGCTGCTGCTGGCGGCGGCGACGATCGCGCACGCGCAAGTCACGGCCACCGCGCGCCTGGCGCCGCCTGAGGGGCTGGACCGCTTTTACGGCATGCGCATCGAGAAGGTCGAATTCGACATTCCCGCATACATGGATCGCAAGGCGATCATCCGCGTCTCCAAACTGCAGGACGACAAGCGCTTCACGCGGTGGCGCATGCGCCAGACGTTGCGCAACATGAGCCTGATCGACCAGATCGAAAACGTCGCCATCCGCGTCGAGCCGGTCGGCGACGATCACGTGAAGGTGATCATCAAAATCTACCCGCGCTACATTCTGCGCGACATCCGCGTGGTGGGCAATTTCACGTTCAACGTGTCGGAGATTCTGGAGGACATCCTGCACATCGAGCCGGGCGACGATTTCCGGCCCGAGATGCTCGGCGAGTACAAGCGCAAGCTCACCGAAGCCTACAAGGACGTCGGGCACCTGAAGGCGCACATCAAGATCGACTGGCAGAAGACCAAGCGCAAGGACGACAACAAAGCCGACCTGCGTATCAAGATCAACGAACGTCCGACCTACAAGATCGTGCACTTCGATTTCACCGAGGCCGAGTTGTCGGTGTATTCCATGGTGGAGATCCTCAAGATCGCCAAGTGGAAACCCGGCATGAACTTCTCGCAGGAGGACGTGAACAAGGGCCTGACGCGGCTGAAAAAATGGCTGCGCAAGAACGGCCATTTCGAAGCGCGCTTGCCCGACCTGGATCTGAGCGAAGCCGGCGCCTACCGCATCAACCACGACAAGTCGGAGATGGAGCTGGTGTTCCCGATCAAGATCGGTCCGCGCGTGGACGTCATCTACGAACCGACCTGCTTCACCTGCGCCGAAAAGAAATGGAAGCTCGACGACGTGCTGGACCTGGACAACCAGCGGCGTTTCAACAAATGGGTCGCCAAGGACTTCGCCAAGAAGGTGCAGTTGTTCTTCCTGCGCCAGGGCTACTACAACGCCAAGGTGAAGCCGAAGTACCGCGAGTACACCGAGCCCGACGGCATGGAGGTCAAGGAAATCATCCTGTGTTCGGATCGCGGCGAGCAGGTGTCGATCCGCGACATCGACTGGAAAGAAAATCCGAGCTTCAAGGACAACGAGCTGACCGCGCTGTTGTCGCAGACCGATTATTACGTCGAAGAGGATTTCGAGAACGACCTGAAGAACGTCATCAACCATTACAACAACAACGGCTTCCTGGAAGCCAAGGTCGTGCAGAAGGTCATCGATTACGACGAGGCGAAGGGCAAGATCGACATCATCATCGTGCTCGACGAAGGTCCGCAAACGCGCGTACAGTCGGTGAAGTACCTGGGCAATACCGTGGTCACCGACGAGGAGCTGGCCGAAGCGCTGGACGAAATGGACGTCGAACTCAAGGTCGGCGAGCCGTTCAATCCCTTCATCATGCAGAAGATCAAAGTGGCTCTGCTGTACAACTACCTGCGTCAGGGCTACGTGAAGGCGCGGGTCAAGGAAACGGTGAAGTTGTCCGAAGACGGCAAGTCGGCCGATTTGACCTTCACCTTCACCGAGAAGCAGCAGTACTTCTTCGGCAACATTTATTATCGCGGCAACAAGATGACCAAGCGGCACGTCATCTCGCGCGAACTGGTGATCGTCGAGGGACGGCCGTACAACTTCGAGCAGATTTTCCGCAGCGAGCAGGCGCTGATTCAACTGGGCTTCTTCAACAGCGTGGACATCAGCCCGGTGTCCGGCGAGTTCGAAGACCAGATGGTCGACATGATGGTCACGGTCAACGAGCGCAAGAGCGGGTACATCCAGGCCGGCGTGGGTTACAACACCTACCTGGGCTGGCGCGGAGCCTACGAACTGGGGCACCGCAACCTGGCCGGTCACGGTCGCCGGCTCAGCTTCCGGTTCGAAGCGTTCGTCACCGATCCGTCGTTCGAGTTCGACCGGCGCACCACGGCGATATCGTTCACCTGGCCGTGGATGGGCCGCGTGCCGCTGGACGGATCGTTGACCATCCGCGACATGCTGCAGAACGAAATCGCCTACGACGTGCGC
Source organism: uncultured Pseudomonadota bacterium (assembly GCA_937967875.1). Lineage (GTDB taxonomy): Bacteria > Lernaellota > Lernaellaia > Lernaellales > Lernaellaceae > CALBTQ01. Next base: position 1,080 of record CALBTQ010000832.1, on the reverse strand, counting down.
AGCTTCGGTTTGACCGTGGGCACGACGCTGCAGTGGCAGAAGATGTTGAACTTCCTCGAAGCGACGCATCCGAGCGAGGAGGTGCGCGACTTCGCCGGCAAACGCTCGACGCGGCGCACGTTCGATCCGTTCACGACCAAGCTCGATTGGGAACTGGCGCGCGACTTCCTGTACAACATCGATCCGCTCGTGCAGGACCAGGAGGTCGGCGAAATCACGATCACCACGTTCAGCCCGATGGTCATCTTCGACAAACGCGACAACATCTTCAATCCGACGCGGCTGACCTACAATACGCTGCGTTTCGATTACGGCGCGCCGTGGGCGCTGTCGCAGATCCACTACCTCAAAGCGACCGCCAGCACGGCGTGGTACCTGCCGATTTACGAGTTGCTGCCGTTCCTGTCAGGCTGGGTTTTTGCCGAAAATATCGTCGTCGGGCACGGTCAGGCGTTGCGCGAAACCGACACCATCCCGATCAACCGCCGCTACTTCCTGGGCGGGTCGACGACCCTGCGCGGTTTCGGCCAGAACCAGATCAGCCCGTTGGCCGAAGACGGCAAAACGCCGGTCGGCGGCTATTTCCTGGCCTATCAAAACACGGAAATCCGCCTGCCGCTGGGCGACTCCGGTTTCGGTTTGCTGATGTTCTTCGACGCCGGCGACGTGACCAACGGCACCAACACGTTCTACCTGGATCGCCTGCGCACGACCGCCGGTCTGGGCTTCCGCTACATCACGCCGGTCGGCCCGCTGAGCGCCGATTACGGCATCAAGCTCAATCGTCGACCCGAAGAAACCTACGGTGAATTTTACCTGACCATCGGCAACGCCTTCTAAGACTCACATACCGCAACTACATAGAATTTGGATGTAATGGACTTCCAACCTCCTTCCGAAAATGAATACATGGAATGAGGAGAAGAAGGGATAGTTTTATGAAAGATGTGGTTGAAGTTACTTTCAATGCGCAAAAATCCGTCACGGGAGCCCTCAACGGCCATCGAGTCTGCGCGTCGTATCCGCTTGACCGCGGCGGCGACGGCTTCGCGCAGCTCCAGCAGTTGGGGCAGCAGTTCG
>CALBTQ010000831.1 GCA_937967875.1 uncultured Pseudomonadota bacterium | reverse complement strand
GCCTAAGCTGAACGCCTGTCTTTCGATCAGGATGGTGGAGGAAAATATGAAGAAATCATCGCAAAAATGGGTGTACACGTTCGTCGTTTCAGCGGCGGTGATGGCGCTGGTCGTGTTGTTGGTTTCTCCGGCGGCGGTGGCGGCCAATGCCATGGACATCATTAAAAAGATCGCCGGCGAGAAAATGGACAAGTTGGTGAAGATCGAGGATCCCACCAACTCGCTGGATCGCTTCTACGCCTCGTTGGCGCAAACGGCCGCGGGCAACGGCATCACGCGCATCGCGCATTACGGCGACTCGATCGTCGAAATGGACCGCATCGCCGGCCAGATGCGCCGCCGGATGCAGACCGCCTGGGGCGACGCCGGTCACGGTTTCGTGCTCGCCAGCCGCCCGCAGCCCTGGTACCGGCCGATGGATCTTTCCTTCGATCCGTCCTCGAAGTGGATCTGCATGACCCTCAACGACAAGTCGATCCGCGACAAGCGCGTGGGCTATGCCGGCGTGTACGCGGTCTCCTATAAGAGCAAGGCCGACACGGAAATCGGCACCGCGCGCGAATCGAACATCGGCCGCGGCGTGTCGCGCTTTGAGATTCTCTATCCGGTCGAACCGGGCGGCGGGCCGGTCGAGGTGAGCGTCGACGGCCGCAAGGTCGGTACGTTCAACACCAACGGCAGTCCGGCCGACGCCTACACGGTGATCGAAGTGCCCGACGGCGAGCACAAGCTGGAAATGCGCGCCATGAACGAAGGCACGCGTCTGTACGGCGTGATCCTGGAGCGCAAGAACGCGGGCGTGGTGTACGACTCGCTGGGCATCAACGGCACCGGCGTCCGTTACTGGCTGCAAGCCGACACCGCTCATTGGATCAAGATGATCAAGCACCGCAATCCGCATCTGATCGTGCTGGGCTACGGCAACAACGAAGCGCGCGCCGGCGACAGCCTGGATCTGGCGGCTTATCGTTCCAATCTGAAAGCGGTGGTGACCTTGCTGCGCGACAATCTGCCCAACACGCCGATCCTTCTGCTGGGGCCGATCGATCAGGCCAAGAAAAAAGGCACGGCGCTCGACAGCATCGAGGTCATCGCCAAAATCGTTACCGTGCAGCAGGAAGTGGCCAAGGAACTGGGCGTGGCTTTCTACAACAATTACGAAGCGATGGGCGGACGCGGTTCGATGGCCCAGTGGTACATGGCCCGGCCGCGTTTGGGCGCCGGCGACCTGATGCACCCGACCGAACCGGGCGGCGCGGTGCTCGGCGATCGTTTCTATACCTCGCTGATGAACGGTTTCAAAACCTATCTGCAGCGCGAAGGTCTCAACAAGGCGCGCGCGGCGCAGTATCCGAGCCAGTTGCAGAAGGTCGAGCTCACGCGGTAATTCTTGCTGAAAAGCGTAAAAACGGGGACGCGAGTTCATCGCATCCCCGGTTTTTTCCTTTTTACGGCCCGACCGGCGCGGGCACGCCAGTGAGCAATTCTCCCACCCAGGTGGTCAGCGGAGTTTCGTCGACAACGATCTCGAAGAAGCGGTCGTCGTCGGTGGTGAAGGTATGGAATGTGTCTTCCACGAAGTAGGTCGACCAGCGCCCGGTGGGCAGCAGTAGATTGTCGCGCAGGTCGAAGATCGCGTCGCGATACATTTCGAGTGTGATCTCGCCGAAGACGCCGAAAAAGTCGCGGATCGTTTCGTCGCCGGTGGTCGAGAATAAGCCGAAAACGCCGTCGGCGTAATTCTCGGCCAGGTATGGCTGAATGTTCTCGACGCCGTCGCCCAACGGACCGTTGCACTCGGTGCAATCCTCGGGCACGACCACGTTCCACAGCGCCCGCACGCCCAGTTGCAACAGCGGACTGAGCACCGAGTTGTCGCGGTGCAACGGACCGGAATCGTCCAACAGGATCAAAGGCATGGGATCGAACGCCGCGGCCATCTGCGGGTAGTTCATCAACGTGCCGAAGCCGCCCGCGCTCTGCCCGGCCAGCATCATCTGGCTCAGCTCGGTGAAATACTCCGCGGCCAACGCGATCGCCGCGCCGGTGTTCTTATACCCATGGAACTGATGCACGCCGTCCACGCCCGGCACGGTCATGTCGGACGCGTCGCCCGAATGCAGATCGCCGGTGCAGTAGGGAACGAAAATGAAGTTCCATCCCGCCAGCGGATTGTCCGTGTCGCCGTCGTTGAAAAGGCCTTCGGTCAGATCCTCCGCCACACGGTCGGCGAAGGTGACTTCGTCGAAATGATCCGGGTTGTCTTCGCAACTGTCGGCGTCGAAACAGGCTCCGCCTCCTTCCAGGAAGATCACCAGTTTGTCGGCTCCGGCCTGGAAGCGCGCCCCGATGCCGGAGGTCGTTCCGTCGCGGCAGAGCGAATCGGCCACGTCGATCCACACCCACTCGCCGGGATTGGCCGCCGCTTCGTCGAACGGCGAAGGTGGGCCGGTGTCGTCGTCGCCGGTGTCGTCGTCATCCGCATCGTCGTCAACCGTGTCGTCGTCATCGTCGCCGGTGTCGTCATCATCCGCTTCGTCGTTGTTGTCGTCGTCATCGTCGTCGTCGCATGCGACGAACGCCCAGGTGACCGACAACAGCATCATGAGGATAAACAGATACACGAACGCCTTTTTCATCTACTTTCTCCCTATTTATTTTTAAATCCTGCAAGCGTGGGTTCATCAAATGATGCCGGGGGAGAGATGTCAAGGCAAAAAAAAGACCCCCCGTCGTGGGGCGGCGGGGGGCGAAGACAGGATTGTGCTCTTGAAAGGAACTAGTTGAGCTTGACGACCGTGTAAACCGTCTGACCTTTGCGGTTGATCAGCAGGATCACCGAGTCGCCCGCCTTTTTCATTTGTTGCTGGAACTGCGCCACGTCGGCAATCGCCTGCCGGTCGACTTCCATGATCACGTCGCCCGGAATCAGGCCGGCTTCGTCGGCCGGGCTGCCCGGCTGCACGAGGCCGACGACCACGCCGCGCAGGTGCGCCGGCAGATCGTAGCGCTGGGCGGTCAGCGGGTCGAGCGTCTGCACGCGCACGCCCAGGTTTTTCACGCCCGCGGCGTCCGGTTCGGTCGAGGCCGGCTGCGCCAGATTTTCATCGTCGGGACGCGCCGCGATTTTCATCGTCACGAGCATCTTCTTTTTGTCGCGGATGACCGTCAGCCTGGCTTCCTGATCCACCTCGGTCTGCGAGACGAGGTTGCGGAAGTGCGCCGAATCGGTGATCGCCGTGCCGTTGTATTCGGTCACCACGTCGCCGCGCTTGAGCCCCGCTTCGTCGCCGGGGCCGCCGGCCATTACGTCGGCAATCAACGCGCCGCCCGGTTTCTCCAACCCGAAGGCTTTGGCGATTTCCGGTCGCACGTCCTGAATCATCACGCCCACGTAGCCGCGCGTGACTTTGCCGAATTTGATCAGGCTGTTCATGATCGACTTGGCCATGTTCACCGGGATCGCGAAGCCCACGCCCTGGTAACCGCCGCTGCGCGAGGCGATGGCCGTGTTGACGCCCACCAGCTCGCCGCGCGTGTTGACCAGCGCGCCGCCCGAGTTGCCCGGATTGATCGCCGCGTCGGTCTGAATGAAATCCTCGTAGTCGACGATGCCCACGTTGGCGCGGCTTTTCGCCGAGACGATGCCCATGGTCACCGTGTGCGACAACCCGAAGGGATTGCCGATCGCCAGCACCACTTCGCCCAGCCGCAGCGCGTCCGAATCGCCCAGCGGCAGCGGCGTCAGGCCTTCGCGCTCGACCTTGACCACCGCCACGTCGCTTTTCGGATCGGTCCCGATCACCTTGGCTGTTTCCTCGCTGCCGTCCAGCAGAATCACCTTGATTTCCTGCGCGTCGGCGACCACGTGATTGTTGGTCAGGATATAGCCGTCGGTGGTGACGATCACGCCCGAGCCCAGCGCACGCTCGCGACGCTCCTGGGGAATGCCCTGGCGCGGATCGCCGAAAAAGTGCCGGAAAAACGGGTCGTTGAAAAACGGCGAGTTCGGCGCCTGCGACTGAACGACCTTGGTCGAAGAGATGTTCACCACGCTTTTGACCGTCGCTTCGGCCACGTCGCTGTAGCCGGTGGGGGCGGGCAATTGCGCCGCCGGCAGGGTGGTCGTTTGCGCCACCTTGGCCTCGTCGTCCGTGTCCGCTACGTTGCGACCCATGCCGTGCGCAATGGCGCCCAATGAAAAGGCGATCATCAAAAAAGCAATGAAAATCAGCAGTTTGGCGCTTCTACTCATGGTTTTACTCCATCATGGATCTTCATCGTGGGATGCGGCCATTATCCGTTTCGTCTCGTCGCCGTTCCCTCTGCTGCGGCGATTAGACACTGGTGTTTCCCAAAAGGTTGCACGAAATTACGGACGGCCTCCTGCGCCTTGGTTTCGGCAACCGATGGGGGCGACGGGGTAAATTTAATCGGTTAAAAACGGGATGCCAGTCACTCGGGCGATTTTTTCAATAACGAAGAAATTTGACGATAGAGGAAGCGACCGGCCTGCTCGTGCCCCAGGGGCGTCAGGTGCACGTCGTAACCGGTGAAATAGCAGGATTCGTTGCGACACCAGGTTTCATCCTGGATGAAAGGATCGACAAACACGACGCCGGCGTCTTGCGCGAGTCGTTCCAGCAGGCGATCGGGACGATCCATTTGCAGTTCGCCGGGCGGGGCGTCCATGAAGTTGTAATCGACGATCCGCCGCCACTGCTCCGGATACAATTGCTCGCGCATCGGCGTGACGAACGCCACCGGAAGAAAGCCGTGCGCGTCCGCCAGTTCCTTGAACCGAGCCAGCAGCGTTGCGGCGGTCGCCACCGCGTCGGCTTGCGTCGCGCTCAAATCCGCGCGGAACAGATATTCCACCTGATAGCGACCGAGGATGTTCTTGTCGAATAGGATTCGGCGGATGAAGTCAACCCGACGCAACAGGTTCATGCCCAGCGAAACCAGATCCGATTTCACCGCCAGATTGCGCAGCGTTTGCATTGCGGTCGGCGGCGTTTTCGCGCCGAGGCACAGCGGCTGCGGATCGCGCAATACGCCGTTGGGAAACCAGATCTGCAAAATCACCACGTCCGGCGCGAGCGCCAGCCCCTTGCCCTCCAGCCACGCGAGGCTGTTGTGCGAGATCGGAAGAGCACACGTCTGAACTCCAGTCACCGAATACGATCTC
>CALBTQ010000830.1 GCA_937967875.1 uncultured Pseudomonadota bacterium | reverse complement strand
GCGGCGTATTTTGCGCGGCGACATCATTGGCATCTCGCTTACCTCCGGTCCGCCGGAATGGGCGACGAACGGACGGGGGTTTCGTTGCCGCAATGCAAGATGGCTCACTGGCTGGTGCTGACCGCGCCCTATTCGCTACGCGAAGCCTTCGGCACGCGCAACGGCTTACATCAGGCAATGCGCCTGCGGCGGCCCGATGCACAGGTGATCGTCCATCCGATGACGCTGGTGAGCATGAAGGAGAAAAGTGCGGCGGGATTGAATGTAATGCCTGCATATCCGCCGCGCATTTACGTCGAATTCAAAGGGAGTTCGCAATACGACTGTCTATTGCCGCCGGACGCCAACCACGGTCTCAAGCCGCAGGACATGTATCCTTTCGACCTCGCCACGTATCGACCGTTGAAGAAAGACAGGCCGTTTTGCCTGACGGCCATGGAAATGATCGTCGACCCGACTATCTTATGGGGCGAACATACGGTCGTTTTGACGTACAATGACGGGAGACTCGTCCCCTATCATATTGGGAGAAAACAATAGTGTTTCGGCAAATCCTGAAAATCATCCTGATCGGGCCGGTCATTTTCGGCGTGTTGTGGATTGTCTTTTCCGACATCGAAATTCAGGAGATATTGCCCAGCGGCGTAGGAGCGGTGGTGATGCTGCATCATCCGATCGACTCGGTGGAAAAGGCGGCCGGTAGCGAGTTCGTCGGCGCATTGAGCAAGAGAGAGGGGATGGATCAGCTCAAGAATCTGCTCAACTTCTGGGAAAATGTCCGCGGGCGAGAGCCGATTTTCACCCTGTATCAGTTGCTGTTCAAGTCGGTCTATTTCAGCGTTCCCGCCGATCTGACCAACCTGGCCAGGAATCAGTCGATTTACACGATGTACGTGGAAATGGGCTTCGTCGGTAAGTTGATTTCCTTTTTCGGCAACCATGGCTTTTTCCGTTTCGCCGATCAGGTGGCGCAACATCGCGGCTACGCGTTGATCCGCCGCAATAATGACGTGGTGGCCTATGTGCGCAATTTTCTGATCATCGGCCGGATGACGCACGTGGTGCAGGCGATCGACGCGTTCGAGGGCGGCATTTCATCGCTGCAGGATAGCGAGGAGCGTTTCCAAAAATCGCTGAAAGCGGTCGACGATACGGCGGACGTTTCGGCCGTGTTGTTGTCCAGCGCCTATTTCCGCAAGGGCGACAGCGATACACATCTGTTCGATCCGCGCCTGTTTTTATCCGCGCCGGCCATCGAGCGCGCGGTGCTCAACCTGTACCTGGAGGAAGACGGTCCCAGCGCGCGGTTGGTCGTCCAGGCCAAGCCGGGCAAGTTGGTCAGCCCGTATACGATCGACAAACCAGGCGAATTTAGCACGATCACGCTGCCGGACGCGGACACGTTCTTGTATGCCGCGTTACGGCTGGAGCGGCCGGCCGATCTGAGCACGACGTTGTTCGACATGTTCACCGCCGATCAGGAAGTCTCCAAGCTGCGGCAGAAACTGACCGTGTTGTTGTTCAATTCTTTTCTCGAACACATGGGCTCGGAAATCGCCGTGGTTATGGCGTATGACGAGTTGACCGGCTTCCCGGTGGTCGTGTTCGAGGTCAAGCAAACCGAGGCGGTCAAAAAATTGCTCGACAAGTACGCCAAGGTCAAAGATGCGCAAATGGCCATGCACGATCTGGTGATGGACAACGACGGCAAGAAACTGGTCGAGACGATTTTGACGACCGAAGACAAGCTGCAGGCCGAGGCGCTGCTTGCCAAAGTGCCCGCCGATCAACGGGCGCAGGTGGAAATGTTGGTCGAGAAGATGCGTTCGGAAGGAACGACGTTCGCCGAACTCGATAGCGACCGGCGGCAGATCAACCTGTTCGGCCGGACGCTGTACTATCGCCTGGTGGATGATCATCTGATTCTGGCGCCTTCGTCGGAAGCGGCCAATCGATACGAGAAGAATTTAATGGCCAAAGTCGTCCAACCCGAATTCGGCGCCGATGCCCGGCAAGTGCCGATCGACGGTCCGTACCTCGGTTATCTCAATCTCGCGGTGCCGCTGTCCAAGAGCGATCCGCAACGCGAAAACTTTGCGGGCTGGCTGGCGACCAAAAAACCGCATTTGCTGATCGGCAGCCAGGTGACCGACGGGAAGATGATCGTGACGGCTCATGTGCCGTTCGAAATGGGGCTGACCTTGGTCGATGCCAAGGCGAGCGTTCCCTGGCTGTTTATTTTAATCGGCGGCGCGCTGGTGTTGATGATTCTGTTCGTCTTTTTGGTTTATGTTTTTCTCAAGGCGGTCGCCGCTATCGTCCTGCCGCAGGAGAAACGTCCGTAAGCAGGCGCAGCGAAGCAATCAACGCGCTGACCTGAGCGGCGGCGGCGGGGTCCTAGATCGGAAGAGCACACGTCTGAACTCCAGTCACCGAATACGATCT
>CALBTQ010000829.1 GCA_937967875.1 uncultured Pseudomonadota bacterium | reverse complement strand
GTATTCGGTGACTGGAGTTCAGACGTGTGCTCTTCCGATCTGACCTGCACCGACCAATGGAAGGGCGTCGTGCGCGCGCTGATGCGGCCGACGACATCGACGTACGGCTCGCTTTGCGGGTCGAAGGTGGTCCACCATTCCGGCGAGGTGATGCGCACGACCGGCGGAATTTTCGGCTCCAGGCCGAAATCCGGATCGCCCAATGCGGCCAGCGCGCGGCCCATGTCCGGCCGGCCGTAGCCGAAATGCACGTCGTATCCTTCCTGGCACTCCCGGCCCAATTGGATAATCGAAAAGCAGCGTTCGCTGATGTCATAGGCGGTCATGGTCATGATCTGCTTGGCTTCGTCGGCTTCCAGGTCGATGCCGCGTTGGCGGGCATAGGCGAACAACAGCGCGAAAAAGCCCGACGAGGTGGCGACGGTTTCGGACGTGCACACCGAACCGGATGGCAGCGAGAGCACGGTATGCGAACCGAAACCGGTGCACCAGGCTTCGGTGAAGGCGTAGTCCTCGCCGTTGACGCCCGAAGGAAACTGGATCGGCGACATGGGCAGAATCGATTTGACGGCCATCGCGTCTTCGCCGGCGTAGGGCATCCAATGATGAAAGCTCATTTCGTCGTTGGTCACGCCGAGGCTGACTGCACCGTCGTCGTAGGCGTCGATGAACGCCTGATGCATGTCGCGCGACCAGGTAAAGTTGGCGCCGGCGTGGCTGAGCACCGATGCGCCCATGAGGTTGGCGTAATCAGCCGCCTGGCTAAGTGCGCCGAATTCGGAAAACAAGCCGGACGAAATGCGGATCGGCAGCACCAGACATTCGGGGCAGGCGCCGACGTAAGAGCCGCCGCCGTTTTCGTAGCGGGCGACCGCCACGTCCACTTGCCAATGTCCGTGGATGCCCAAGGGCAGCGAGTTGCTGCCGAGCGCTTCGTTGACGTCGCGCAGAAAATCCCACCCGGAAATGTCGTCGACAAAGCCGTTGCCGTCGTCGTCCAACCCGTCGGAAAAGGTTGCAATGAGCTGAGCGGCGTTGCGCGTTCCCGGCGTGCCGATGCGCGTGTCGTTTTGATAATCGTCGACGTCGAAACGACCGTCGCCGTTGCAGTCATACTCTTCACACGTTTCACCGTTGACTTCAGGCAGCGGCAATTCGCCCGCGTTGATGAAGATGTTCTTGCGAAATTCGCCATCGCTGTAATTGAGCAGGCCCGTATCGATTACCGCGATGATGATCTCCGGGCTGCCGGTGGAGTATTTCCAAGCCTCGGTCGCGTTCATGCCCGGCACCTGCCAGGGCTCGGCGTCGTTCTCCGGCGCGAAGGGATTGAATCCCAGAAACACCGACGCGGTATTGAATGTGTGGGTCAGCGACGGTGGGTTGAGCGGATCGATATTCGGCCAGCGATGATCGCGGGGCATGTTGGCGACGAATATGCCGTTGAAGGGCAGGCTGCCGTCGAACGGCTCGCCCGTCGCGCTGAGCAACGAAGCGTCGATCGTCAGCCGATAACGACGGCCGAAGGGCCAGAGCGAATCGGGCGTGAACACGACGGTGTCGTTTTCCACATTGGTTGTCGCAATGCTCAAGACGCCGGAAATTTCTTTCTCGTGACTCAGAGGCGCGATCGCGAACGAATCCTCATCGAGTGTTTGCGGATCGATGGACGTTTCGAAAACCACGATTAAAGGCGATTCGGTGCGCGCCAGATGCGTGCCGAAATTGGGGGTCATCGAAAGAATGTCGAATGCCGACGCGCCGTTGGGCGTGAATAGCAGCAGCAACAGAAATAAAATCGGCAAACGGAATTTCATTCCACCTCTCCGTTAAGACCCTTATGCGTTCGTCGAGCGCTCGACGACGGCGAAGGTGAAAAGTTTCAGTGGATGGAAAGACGGCTTCGACTCACAACCGGCTCTCCCACGGCGGTCGCATGAAAATACAATAACCTGCATAAAAAGAAAAGCCCCGCGAAGCGGCAATCCCTTGTAAACTTCAAGGTTCGGATGCTATTAAACGGTTCGCACCACGGGGCCGAAATCGCTCCGTCCGCGGGAGGGAACCATGCATTACATCATTGATACTCTACTGCTGCTGGCGTTGCCGGCCTCGGGGAAATCCGAAGTGCGGCGTTACCTGGCTCTGCTGGATGACGAAACGCGCCGGCGTGATTTATGCATCGGGAAGACGGCTCAGCTCGATGATTTTCCTTATGTGCATCTGATGGGGTGTCTCAGCGCGTTTCTGCGTGCGGAAGGGCTTGGCGATTACTTTTTCGCCGGCGCCGACCAGCCGTGGGCCGATCAGCGCGAGTGGTTGACGCTTATTGAAATGTTGAACGAGGATTATGACGATTTGCTGGCGCATCGGCGTTTGCAGCCGCCGCACGCAGGCGGCTGGATGCTCGAACGCATCGAGGCCGCTTCACGCAAGGCCGGTTTCCCGGCGCGTTTGGCCGCATTGCCCGAAGATATATGGGAGCGAGCGGCCGAGGTGATCGATGTGGAAGCGGCGGCTCTGCTGGCTGAACTTAATCAAACGTTCCAAACGCCCGAGGACGGCCGCACGGTGGTGATCGAATTCGCCCGCGGCGGTCCGGAAGGCTCGGCCATGCCGATTCCGTATCCGCAGGGCTACAAGCATTCGCTGGCGCAGTTGAGCCCGGAGATTCTTTCACGCGCGGCGATTCTGTACGTGTGGGTGACACCGGATGAGTCGCGGCGGAAAAATCGCGAGCGCGCCAACCCGGACGATCCCGGCTCTATCTTGAATCATGGCGTGCCCGAGGTGGTGATGCGTAACGAGTACGGTTGCGACGATATGGATTATCTGGAGAAAGAACATCCGGGCCTCGTGCGCATTCAGGCGCATGGACGGACCTGGGACATTCCCATCGCGCGTTTCGACAATCGGGACGATAAGACGACTTTCCTGCGCGCCGACAAAGCCGATTGGCCGCCGGAAAAGTTGGCGGCGCTGCAAGCGATGTTCACCGCCGCGATGCAGGCGTTGCCCGGATTACGCATGGAATGAGCTAAGCCCGCGCGGCCAACACCTCGGCATACAAAGCGCGGATTTTATCGGTCATGATGGTATTGGTGAAGTTTTCGCGCACGCGTTCGTTACCGGCTTTTCCCGCCGCTTGCGCCGCGTCGTCGTCGCTCAGATACGCGATCACGGCCTCGGCCATGGCGTGTGGATCGCCCGGCGGCACCAGTTTGCCGGTTATGCCGTCTTTGACGATGTCCGGAATGCCGCCGGCGTCGGTCGCCACCAGGGGCAGAGCCGCGGCCATTGCTTCGATGGCGACGCGCCCCATCGCTTCGACCGGCCCCTGCGCGGGATCGGCAAAGCAGGACGCGTGAACGACCAGATCGAAGGCGGCCAACAGTTTGTTGATGTTTTCCCGCTGTCCGAGAAAGACGACATTATTCTCCAACCCAAACTTGCGGGTTAGGTTGCGACAGTGAGTTTCGTAATCATCCTCGCCGGTCCCGACCAGCGCCAGGATCGCCCGCGGCAGCGTCCGCTTGACGATCGACCAGGCTTCGATGGCGACGTGCTGCCCTTTCCAAAAACACAGACGCCCCACCAGACAGGCGATTTTTGCATCGCGCGGCAGGCGTAGGGAATCGCGCAGAGCGGGATCTTTTTGCGTTGTAAATGCGTTTTCGTCGATGCCGTTGGCGATGACCACGACTTTATTCTTCGGCAGCATGCTTTGCCGCAGCATGTTTTCACGTTCCGCCCGGCTGACGCAAATGGTGCGATCGCTGCGGGCGGCGAGGCGGATTTCGCTACGGCCGTAAAGGCGGATTTCCCGTCCGTGCATGACCACCGGCAGGCGATGTTTGCGCGCGAAGGCGATCAGCGGTGCGGCGAAAATAAGATCGGAAGAGCGTCGTGTAGGGAAAGAGTGTAGATCTCGGTG
>CALBTQ010000828.1 GCA_937967875.1 uncultured Pseudomonadota bacterium | reverse complement strand
TCGTATTCGGTGACTGGAGTTCAGACGTGTGCTCTTCCGATCTGATCGACCTCTTTCCACTCGGCCGCGCGCCCGGCGGGTTTGGTGTCGGCGCGGAGCCCCAGCACGGCGGCCAGCGGATCCTCGTCCTCGGGACGCAGATCCAGATCGGCCGCGACCTTGTCGACCATCGGCGGGGTCAGCGATTTGGTCTTGGTCAGAAATCCTTCCAACAGCAGGTTGTCGCAGATGGCGTTGACCACCCGCGGCACGCCCTTGCTGAAATGGTGAATGCGCGCCACCGTGTCGGGCGCGAAAACGCCCTTCTTGCCGCCGGCGATGTTGATGCGGTGCGCGATGTAGCTGCGCGTTTCCTCTTCGTCCAGATGGCTGAGTTTGACGCGCACGGCGACGCGCTGGCGCAACGGTTCGTCCAGCCGCAGGTTGTCTTCAACTTCGGGCAGACCGAGGAAGACAAAGTTGATCAACTTGCGCTCTTGCACCTCGATGTTGAGCAGGCCGCGGAATTCCTCCATCAGCTCGCGCGTGCCCAGCATCTGCGCCTCGTCGATGAGCAGCGCGACGATCCGCCCTTCCTCGTCGATCTGGCGCAGGCGCTCGTAGATCTGGCTGAGCACCTCGAGCTTGTTCATTTTCGGATCGGTCACGCCCAGCAGTTGGGCGATGCGGTGCAGCAGCCAATCGGCGGTCACCTCGGAGTGAATGACCACCAGCAGCGCTTTGTGGTAGCGGCGATCGTTGAGGTTTTCGAACAAACGGCGCGCCAGGGTGGTTTTGCCGGTGCCGATGCCCCCGGTAACCACGCTCAGGCCGCGCCGTTGTTCAAGCGCAAAAGCCAGTTTGGTCAGCGCCTGCTGATGGGCTTCGCCGTTCCAGTAGAAGCGCCGGTCGGGCGCATTGGAAAACGGTTCGCGGCGCAGACCGAAGAAATCAAGGTAGTTCATCATAGGAATCCGATGTTGTCGTCGTCGTCTCCCTTTTTCTTCTTTTTGCCTTTCTTCTTGCCCTTTTCGCATTCGGCGATTTCGGCTTTCGCGCCGCGGTAGTTGCTGGATTTTGCATCGACCTTGACGAAGTATTCCTTCGCCTCGTCCAACTCGCCGATCTGTTTAAGGCACACGGCCAGGTCGAAGGTCAGGTCGAGCATCGCCTGTTCGTCGTCGGCGCCTTCGCTCAACGCGCTTTCCAGGTACTCGGTGGCCATGTCGTATTTGTTCAGGCTGACGTAGCACTGCCCCAGTTCGTAGTTGATTTCGAAGGCCAGTTCGCCCATGTCCAGCGCCAGCGCTTTTTCGTATTCGGCGATGGCTTCCTCGATCGAATCCATCTCGCGGAAGGCGATGCCCAGTTCGTAGTGCGACTGGGTCGTGCCGCCGCGCGCCTGATCGCCCAGGCTGTCGACGAAGGACTGGAAGATATCGTCGACCGCTTCGCCTTCGCCCGAAGTTTCGTCGGTCAGACCGCCGATCAGATCGTCGAGCGAATCGCCCGCCGCAGCCGCCGGTTTTTCGACCTTGCCGAAGATGTCGTCCATCAGGTCGCCCATGCCCTCTTCGGCCGCGGGCTCCTCGATCGGCGCCGCTTCGGTTTCCAGACCCAGGTCGCCCAGCAGATCGGCCAGGCCTTCCTCGGCCTTGACCGTCGGGGCGGCCGTTTCCGGCTCGCGGAACTCTTCCAGAATGCGGCTTTCGACCACCGCCTTTTCCTTGATCGGCTTGACCGGCACTTCGCCCGTCGCCATGAAGTCTTCGCTGGAAACTTCGACCGAGTCGAACATCACAGCGGCCGTGCGGGCCATCTTGACGCCTTCCTCGGCTTGGGGCGGCTCGACCTGCTCGGCCTTGGCGAACAGATCGGCGGCGGCTTTCTCGAATTCCTCGACCGGCTCGGCTTCGGCTTCGACCTCGACGGGCGCGGGTTCGGCGAACAGGTCTTCTTCGATGACCGGCTCTGCCTCGGCCTCAACAGGCGCGGGCTCGGCGAACAAGTCTTCCTCGATCATCGGCTCGGCTTCGGCGAGGACTTCTTCCTCTTCAACCGCGGGCGCGGGCTCGCTGAAAAGTTCGACTTCGATTTCCGGTTCGGTCTCGGCGAGAACCTCTTCCTCTTCAACAACGGGCTCGTCCTCGATCGCCGCTTCGTCGGCGGCGAAAACATCGACCGCTTCGGGCTCGGCGGCGCGTTCGCCCGGCATTTCGCCGAACACGTCAACCGACTCCACATCCTCTTCGCCGACTTCGTCGAACACGTCGACTTCGACCGCGGCGTCGACCCGCAGTTTATCCGCATCGACCATCCGGTCGACCGCTTCCGGCTCGCCCCAATCGATCGCGATGTCCTCTTCGATGCCCGTGGCGGACTTGGTTAGATCCAGATCCTCGAACACGCCGGCTTCGGCCTCGGCCGCTTCGACTTCGACGGACGCCGGATGTTCGACGACCGGTCCGGGCGCCGCCACCGGCTCGGCGTACAGCGACTTGAGCCGCACGCGGGCCTCGGCCTGCTCCGGGTCGATCGACAGCACGCGGTTGAGAACTTGCTCGGCCGTCTGCCGATCGCCCAGCGTCGTGGCTTCCTCGGCCTGGGCCAGCAGATCGGCGATCTGCTCCTCGACCGTCGCGCCAAGCTTGAACAGGTCGAAGACCTTTTCCTTGGCTTCTGTGTTGGACGGATCGAGCGCGAGGATTTCGCGCAGCGCCTTTTCCGCGCTGTGGCGGCGGTTGGCGCGCACTTCGATTTCATAAAGACGGAACAGCGAATCGATGGCCTTCGCCGTTTCGCCCGCGTGCACATACGCGTCCTTGAGGCGATGCTGCGCCGCTTCGCTGTCGGGCTGCCGTTGCACCGCGCGCTCGACCAGCGCCAGCGCTTCGTCCGCCTGACCGGCCTCGGCGATGCGATCAGACATCGCCAGCAGCTCGATGACCGCCTTGTCGTTCTGTTCGGTGTTCTCGTACAAGGCGATCAACTCGTTGCGCACGTTGTTGTTGTCGGGCTGATACTGCAACATCTCGCGCAGCGAATCCTCGACCGCCTCGAACTCGCCGGCCTCGTGCGCCGCGTCGGCCAGCGCGCGCAGTTGCTGCACGGCTTCGTCGGTGCGCTCGGCCTGCAGGAACAGCTTCTTGAGCCGCGCGCGGGCCTTGGTCTGCGACGGATCGTACAACAGCACCTGGTTGTAGCGCTCGATCGCCGCTTCCGTGTCGCCAACCTTGCGCGCCTTGTCGGCCAGGATCAACGCCTGCTGCGCCGCCTCGCCGGTGCGCTCGTGCTCGGCGTACAGATCGATGAGTTGCTCGCGGCCCAGCACGTCGTCCGGATCCTCGCGCAGGATTTCCAGATAGATTTCCTCGGCCGCGCCGGTATCGCCGCTCTGGCGCGCGTTGGTCGCCAGGTCGTAACGCGCCTCGCGCTGTTTCTCCGCGTCGCCCATCGCGCCGTAGAGATCGGCGAGTTGCTGCAGCGCGCGTTCCTTGTGCACGCCGGCGTCGACGATGTCCATCAGCGCCTGCTGTGCGTCGACGAACTCCGAGCGACGGCGGAGCTGATCGGCCAGTGCGAACAACTCGGCGGACAGCGCCTCGACGTCGCCGCGCTCGCGATACAGATCGCACAGGCGACGGCGCGCCTCGGTGTGCTCGGCGTCGCGCGACAGGATCTGCCGATAATCTTTTTCCAGCGCTTCCTGATCGCCCGCCGCGGCGTGCATTTCAGCCAGCCGCAGCATCGAGACCATGACCTGCTCGGCCGCTCCGGCGCTTTCCTGCAATTCCATGATCCGCCGCAAAGCGCGCTCGTTGCCGGCCTGCATGCCCAGCACGTCTTCCATGTTCGCGATGCGCCGCGCGTCGTCCCACTGATCGCCCATTTGTTTGTCGGCGGCGAAGAGCATCTCGACGGCCTTGTCGGTCTGGCCGGCGGCGAGATAACGTCCCTTGAGATCAGCGAGCGCCTTCTCGTTGCGCTCGTCGTGATCGAGAATTTCCTCCAGCGCCGCGACGGCCTTGGCGTCCTGCCCCTTCGCGTCGAAGACCTCGATCGAGCGGAAGAGCACCTCGACCGCTTCGGCCAGGTCGGCGTCTTCCAGGTAGCTTTCCTTCAACTTGCGCAGCGCGTCCTCGTTCTGCGCGTCCAACTGCAACGCGTGCTCGTAGGCTTCGCGCGCCGCCGCGCCCTCGTCGCCGACCTGCAGCGCGTCGCCGTAGTTGAGCTGCAAACGCACCGCCTCGTCCGTGCGGTCGCTGTCGGTGAAGATCGCCGTCAGTTTTTCCACCGCGATCACGTTGGTGTCGTCGATGGCCAGAATTTCCTTGTACAGCGCTTCGGCGTTGGCCGCGCGTCCGTCCTGCTCGGCCAGATCGGCCAGCACGAACAGTTCGTCGATCGCCCCGGCGGTGTCGCCCTGGCGCTTGTACGCGTCGACCAGCAGTCGGTGCGCGCGTTCGAACTTCGAATCCAGCGCCAGGATGCGGTTGGCCAGATCGGCGATCGCCTCGTCGTCCTCGCCTTCAAGCACCGGCGCGTTGAAGCGCAACAGTTCGTCGATCACGCCACGCTTGTTTTCCTCGCGCTGCAACTGATCGACGAGCATTTCGTGCGCCGCCTGGTTTTGCTTGTCCAGCTTGATCACCCGGCGCAAGGTGCGCTCGGCGTCTTCCCACAGGTTGCGATCCTGCTGCACGCGCGCCAGGGTGAGCAGCGTGTCGAGCACCTGCCCTTCGCGTTCGAGCACTTCTTCCAGGTCGGCCTTTTTGTTGAGCGCCGACAGGTTGTCCGGCTCGAGTTCCAGAATGCGGCCGACCAGCTCCAGCGCGCCCTCGTAGTCGCCCTTGGCGTCGGCGGCGGCTTCGAGCGTGAACAGCTCGCTGACCGCCTGACCGGTGTCGCCGGCGTTGATGTGCACCTGGCTGAGCAGCTCGATCGCCTGCGTGTTTTCCGGATCCAGATCGAGAATCTGGTTGAGGTACTTTTCCGCCTTCGCGTAATCGTCCTTGGCGTTGGCCGTGCGGGCCAGGCCGAACATCTCGGGAATGGCCTTCTCGCCTTCGCCGGCGGCGACGAACAGACTGACCAACTGCTCCAGCGCCGGTTCGTTGTTTTCGTCGAGCGTGAGCACTTCGCGGTAGCAGGCCTCGGCCCGCGCCGTGTCGCCTTCGCGCACCGCCAGATCGGCCAGCGCGAAGATGTGTTCGATCGCGCCGTTCTCGTCGCCGCGGTCGATCAGCAACTGCTTGATGCGCTCGTGCGCGGTCACGTTGGCCTGATCCAGTTCGAGCACGCGGCCGTAGAAGCTTTCCGCATCGTCCGCCTGCCCGTCGCGTTCGGACATCTCGGCCAGCTTGAGGAAGCCGTCCGCGCCCGCGATCGCGTCGCCGGTTTGCACGGCGATTTCCGTCAGCGCCAAAAGCGCGCGCCGGTCTTCCTCGGAAATGACCAGCATCTCCTGCGCAAACGCCTTGGCCTCGTCGAGGTTGCCCTCGGCGCGTTCCAGGCCGACGAACGAATACAAAATATCCATCGCCGCTTCCAGGCGGCCGATGTT
>CALBTQ010000827.1 GCA_937967875.1 uncultured Pseudomonadota bacterium | reverse complement strand
CCACCGAGATCTACACTCTTTCCCTACACGACGCTCTTCCGATCTCCCGCTTGCGGATACGAGCAGCGGAAACCCAGGCCGCGCATCTTGCTCTCGGGCGGCAGGGAGAAACGATAGGGCCCGGCCCGTACGATGCGTCGCGCGCCGCGCGCCGGTCCGGTCGGATCGGTCGCGGACATCGTGCGGTACGTGTCCGTGCCGTACCAATCGGCGGTCCACTCGGCCAGTCCGTTCGCCCGCGTTTTCACGGCGTAGGGGCTGACGGTCCAGTCCGGTGCATTGGCCGGGGGCGCGGCGAGGGGCTTCAGTTCCTGGCCGGGCAGAGGCGCGCCGGCGTAAAGATGACCACCCCAGGCCGGGCCGCGCATGGCCAGCTCGTATTCGGCCTCGGTGGGCAGGCGGCCACCCTGCGCGCGGCAATAGGCGTCGGCTTCGTTCCAACTCACCTCGGTCGCCGATTCCTCGCCGCGGCGATCCAGGTCCGCGGCGGCTACCGGGTATTCGTCGATGCGGTAGGCGCCGACCGTCACTCGGTGCGGCGGCAATTGCGACAGGTCGCGCACGCCGAAGGCCCGCACCAGGTTGCCCGGCCACACGTCGCCCATGAGAAACTCGCCGCCCGGAATGAACGCCCGGCCGTTCTCCAGGCGCGCCGACGGCGCCGGTGCGGCGGCGAACTGGTCCATCACCAGATAAAACGAACGATTGGGGAAGGCGCTTTGCGGCTCGCCCGCGAAGGCGTAGTTGGCCTTCAGCCATTGGCGATCGCGCGGGAAATCGTCGGTCAGGTAGACTTCCTGGGAGTGCGGGGCGACGACGATCTGCCCCACGTAGGTCACCCGGCCGCCGACCACCTCCAGCGTCGCCGGCGTGCTCAGGGTGACGGTCTGCACGCCCACGGCGTCCTCGTAGCCCAGTTTGGTCAACCGCACGCGCCCGGCCTTGTTTTTCAGAAGGAAGTAGCCGTCGTCGGTCATCGCGCACTTGACCGTCGAACCGCCGGCGCGCTCGAAGGCGACGTAGCCGTTGTCGACGTCGAAGATCGGCAGAATGCGGCCGAAAATGTACCCCGTGTCGTCGTCCGCTTTCAGCGACAACGACGATACGGTCTGCGGACCGCAACCGGCCAGCATCGTCACGATCAGGATTACCGCGGCGAGCCCCAGCTTTTTCATCCCGCTCCCTCCCATTAACGAAAACGGACCTGCCCGGGTAGGGCAAGTCCGTAGGATAGCAGGGTCATCGGTCTATTAGAAGATATACTCCGGAGTGATCGCCGGCTCGAGGCTCGGCAGGTACCAGGTGACCACTTCGTAGACACCGTCCAGCTCGCGATAGAACGTCCAGGCCACGCCCGCGAAGGTGCCGTAGATCAGGCCGGTCATGAATTCGCCGACCGACTCGCCCTTTTCCGCCTCGACGATCGGCTGCTTGATCAGCTCGATCGGCGCGGTGCCCATGTTCAACAGACCGCGGCCCAATTTCTTGGTTGCATCGAAGAACGGGCTCGGATACGGGCCGACCACCTTCTGGTAGCCGGAAATGATCGTGCCGCCGTAATATTCGTCGGCCTGGGCCGCATTGACCATCACCAAGCCGAGGACAAAGCAGATCGCCAACAACAGGCTCACGCGTTTCATCTCTTCCCTCCTACCACTGGAAAGTCAGGCCGGCGCCGACCTGATACATCATGGAACCCGAAATGTCGGTTTCCAGATCGTCGTCATGGCCGTAGCCCTGCAGGCTGTCGCCCATGTTGTAGGCCTTCCAGATTTTGGCGTTCAGGCCCAGGCTCACCCATTTGGCGAGCATGAAGTCCAGACCGCCGCCCAAATTCAAGTAGAGAGCGTTGTACCCGTCGAAGGTCTCGGTGCCATAGGGCGGCCGCGTTTCGCCGGCTACCTGGGAAATGCCGCTCTTGTAGGTCCAGACAAACGGCATTAAACCAAGGCCCATCGAGAGGAACGGCTGGACGCGAACGAAGTCGGCGTCCCGGAAACGGCCGCGCGGGTACAATTTACCCGACACGCCGAATCCGCCGAACTTGTCGCCTTCCATCGCCAGACCACCCCAGTAGGCCTCTTCGAAGACGTCCTTGTAATAGACGTCGTCACCCGAGTAGGCCGATTGAATCAGGGGGATCCAGTCCAACTCGACGGCGAAGTTGTCCGTGATGCCGTAGCCGAAGAAGGCCGCGAAGCCCAGGCCGGCATCAAAGTTGTCGCCCATCCAGCCGGTGTAGCCGAAGTATCCGACGTCAACACCGGTGATGAACACGTTTTCGACTTTTTCGGCGGCAGCGGCTGTACCCGCCATTATCAAAAACGCAAACAAAACAAAGCCCGCTAAGCTCTTACGGCCCATCTACTCCTCCGAAGCACTTAGCACCAATATAACGGTGAAACTTTAACCCGATTGACCATTGGATATCTGTTTAGTCGCCAAAAGTCAAGAATCTTCTTTCGCTTTTTTCGGTAAAGCTTTCACAATAAATGAGAATTTTTTGCGCCCTCATCCCCGGCGACGGAAAAAATCTCCCTACGGTGTAAGCTTCACATTGTTTGTAATATCAATATGTTACTCGCCATTTTTGGCGGTGTTGTCCACTTCTGAACGGATGAAATTTCGCAAATAATCGTAGCCGCTGTAAAGTGTGTAAAACACGGCGATATACAGAAAAACGATGCCTACTTTATGCGCGGAAAGTGAGAAGTCACCTCCCCACAACACACCGAACTTCACCGGATAGTGAAGCAATAAAGCGACCAGCGCGGTCACCTGCAGCACGGTTTTCATCTTGCCCAGCTTGCTCGCGGCGATGACCGTGCCGCGCTGCTGCGCCAATCCGCGCAGACCGGTGATGATCATTTCGCGCAGAATGATTACCAGCGCCATCCAGGACGGTATGCGATCGAGTCCGACCAGCAAAATCAGCGGCGTGGCGACCATCACCTTGTCGGCCAGCGGATCCAGAAACTTGCCGATGTCGGTGATCATATTGTACTTGCGGGCGAGATAGCCGTCGAAAATATCCGAGATCGCCGCCAGCAGAAACGCCACGCCGGCGATGAAACAGTACACGAGGGTTTCGCCGTTCGGATTCAAATACTTTTCCATGTACAGCAGCACAAGGATGATCGGGGCGATGCTCAGGCGAAACAAAGAGATCAGATTCGGGGCGTTTAAAAAATCGCTTTTCTTCATCTTATCGATTCCGAAAGTGGTCGCGCATGGTTAATACGGAGGTGACAAAATTCCGCGTTTGGGAAAAAGGAGGCACCGTGCCGCCCTTTTTCACCGCGCCGGAGCCCGCGTTGTACGCGGCCAGCGCCAGCACCAGGTCGTTATCGTACTCTTCGAGCAGCCAGCGCAGATAGCGCGCGCCGCCCTCGGCGTTGTCGATGGGATTCTTCGCGTCGGTCACGCCGAATTTGCGCGCCGTGGCCGGCATGAGCTGCATCAATCCTTCGGCCCCTTTGTTGCTGACCACGTAAGGATTGAAGCGCGATTCGGTCCAGGCGACCGCGCACAGCAACTCCGGCTCGACGCCGTGGCGCAACGCGACGTCGGAAACCATATTGATCAGTTCCTGCTTGCCGAACGCCTGATGACCCGCCGCGCGTTGGCCCGCCTCGGCTTTGCTTTCCTCGACCAGCCGCGCTTCGCGACCGTCGGGCGGCAAATTCGTGTAACGCCAGATCGTGTTGGGATGATTGATGGTGCGCGGCGCGTCGGCCCGGCCGGGCAGGGCGGCCAACAGCAGCATCGCCGGCAACAATATCAGTAGGCACGTACGCAACTCGAATCCCCCCGCGAGAACCCCAGGATATAAATAAAAGCCCGACAACGATAAAGCCGCCGGGCCGCCACTGTCAAGCGACGCGACCGCACGTCGCCGGACGCTCTTTTAAATGAAGAGGGAGGGCGAAAAACACCCTCCCGCCGTAGTTTTCGTTGCCTATCAGGCGCAGCCGCCGCCCGAATCGTCGCCGCCGCGCGAGCCCGACAGATTGTCGTCGCCGCTGCCGTCGTCGTCATCGTCGTCATCGTCGTCGTCGATCGGCGGCACGTAATCGTCGTCATTGTTGTCGTCGTTGTCGTCATCGTCATCGTCATCGTCATCGTCGTCGTCGTCATCGTCGTCATCGTCATCGTCGTCGCCGGTGTCGTCGTCGTCGGTGTCGTCGTCGTCGGTGTCGTCGTCGGGGCCGGTGTCGTCATCGGGGCCGGTGTCGTCATCGGGGCCGGTGTCGTCGTCGATGGGGGTGAACGATGGATAGGTCATGTCGGCAAACAGACCGGGATCCATGTTGTCAACATTGATACCCTCAGGCCAAAAATAATCACTCGTATCATCCGCTACTTCACCCAAGGCAATACCGATGGTTTCTTCTGGTGCTCCATAAAGCTGGTCATCGGTGAAATCTATTTTAACTTCGATCTGTACGTTGCCCTTGGATGAAAAGCCGGCAACCGCTTGCACCAGTTCGGTCGGATTGCTGGGCTGGCAGGCGTTGGGCGTGCCGCCGTCATTGTAAACGGTCGTGTAGTAATTGCACATCGACCCGTCGAAATAGGCCATCGCGTAAATGCCTTCCTCGGTGCCGGGGCAATCGTCGGGCCAGGCGTCGTCGTTGTTGTTGTCAAATAGCAAAATTGCCGAGTCGCCGTTAACCAGATCGGTGTTGTCCAGCAGATCGTACGCCAAATAAAGATAGTGATCGTCGGCCAGGAAATAGACGTCCATATCGCGCGTGCCGGTGACGTGCACCACTTCGGCGTCGTCCCATTCGTCGGACAGATCGATGTTGCCGTCGATCGTCGGCGGCGTGTCGGCATAAACCACGTCAATCTGCGGGACCACTTTCGTCGGCGCCGGCGCGATCGGCCGCGTGGCGGGCGACAGGCGCAGATCCCAGGACCAGGCGGCCGTGGTCAACAACAGCGCCAGTGTGATTAGAAGGATTACGAATCGCTTATTCATGATGTCCTCCGTGTAATCACAAGTGCTGTGATCACTCGTGAAATTTGAAAAACAACTCCTTTGTTCCTCGCATAGGAACAAAAATCATTTTATCATTTTACGAGTTTAATTTGCAATCTTTTGTCGCAATAATGATTCAGCAACAATTCGCGCCATGAGGGCGTGACCATACATGGTCAAATGAACATTATCATCGATAAACAGGAATTCTTCTCGGTGATCGGAGAAAATGGGAAGGGGATCGATCAAGGCTATCTCCAAATCTGTCGCTAACTGGTGAACCTGTGAAATTCTGGATAGAACATTCTGACCATCATCGTTGGCAGTTAAAATGAAGTTGTATGATGGTTCCAACAAGAGATACGGCTGCACATTGTATTGTTTACACACATTAATCGCATAGGTGACCTTTTCGATGAAAAGATCCATCGAAAGTCCTTTACTGTTGGAAATGGGATTAATTACGACATGCGTCGGATGCATAGTGCGTATATCATTTTCAAGTCGCTTGGAGAAATATAAAATATTTTTCCCACTTGTCCCAAAGTTATAAGTTTCCATGTTTGGGTCGAGATCACGACGTAAAATCCGCTGAGTTGCAACAGGATAGGCCTTGCTCCAATTGGATTCGAAAGGGAATCCGGCAGTGCTTGAACCGCCATAAAATAAAATACGCATCGTCGGATCCGATTTTAAGTCGAAAGACGCAGATACAGTGTCTTTTTGAGTCAGAATTATAACGAAAACAGTCAGAATCGGGATGGCAAAAAGAAAAACCAACATGATTGGGAAAGCCTTATTCGACCATTTTTGTAAAAAATCTTTTGATGAGTGACGCATCATTCTAATTACAAGAATCGAAATGATTCCTGTTACCAATGGTGGAAGCAACGAGACAAATTGTAAGAGCAATTTTCCAGGCAGATCGGAAGAGCACACGTCTGAACTCCAGTCACCGAATACGACCTCG
>CALBTQ010000826.1 GCA_937967875.1 uncultured Pseudomonadota bacterium | reverse complement strand
CCACCGAGATCTACACTCTTTCCCTACACGACGCTCTTCCGATCTCAGAGTTGCAACTTCCGGATACAGGCCAGGTTTGGTTAAAATTTCGCAGGGCCTATCAGCGAAGGTCGGGAAGTATTTACAAAGATTCCCTGAAAATTTATGCCGTGGCACAAAATGGTGCCACAAAAATTTTATTATTAACCTGGTGCCACCACAGGTGCGGCGTGTCCAGAAAGCCGGGCAGCGCGCCCTCGGTGTAGCGGCCGGTGACCTCGATGGCCGTGCCGTCGATGAACACCGGGACATAGCCGTAGCGCGCGCGGGCGTGCTCACAGAGGGTTTGGCTCAACTCGCCGGCGAGCTGATGCGCCACGTCGTGGAGAGCGGCGACCGACGCGGCGTCAAAGCGCGCGAGGTATTCGCCGGCCCGGCGCGAGGTGGGCACGCGCGAAAGCCCCAACAGCGTCTGCCGGACCTCGTCGGCGACCAGGGCGTCCACCTCGGCGAGGGCGCCGTCGCCCTGGGCGAGGGTGTAGATCAACGACAGCAGGGTGTCGACATCCGAGGCGCCGCGGGCGCGCTGCTTGAGGCGCAGGGCCGCGCGCAGCCGCGCGGGGAGCTTGAGCCGCGCCGCCACCCGCGCCAGAAAGAGGCTGCCGCCGCTGGAAGAAATTTTGTCGTCGGTGAAGTCAAGCGCGATTGTTTGTGGTATTGTCTGCATGGAGCACCTGTGGGGTGAATTGTCATGGTAAAACAATTCTACACAAACCCCGCGTTACGGTGCTCTTTTTTCTTGACCGACAACTCAACGACTTCACTTATCCGGGAGTCATGGCAACTATTCGGCTCGCTGAAAACCGATCTTTACAATGAGCCCGTCCTGATCAGCGCCTGCTTTCTGGGTATTCCCTGCCGTTGGCATGGGCGACGGGCGAAACGGCGCGATGAATTGATCGAACAATTGCAGAGGAAGTACGTCCTGGTGCCGGTA
Source organism: uncultured Pseudomonadota bacterium (assembly GCA_937967875.1). Classification (GTDB taxonomy): domain Bacteria; phylum Lernaellota; class Lernaellaia; order Lernaellales; family Lernaellaceae; genus CALBTQ01. The sequence continues at coordinate 9,518 of CALBTQ010000826.1, read as the reverse complement.
TGCCCCGAGCAACTGGGCGGCATGCCGATCCCACGCACGAGCGAGACATTGCAGGGCGGCACCGGCGCCCAGGTGCTCGACGAAGGGTGGCGGATCTATGCGCCGGAAACGGGCGAGGACATGACCGACTACCACATCAACGGCGCGAAAATCACGCTGGAGATTGCGCAGGTCGTCGGCGCGCGCCGGGCTTATCTCAAAGGCGGCAGCCCATCCTGCGACAAAGACGGCATCCCCGGCGAGGTGCTGCAACGCGGCGGCATCAAGGTCATCCGCGTGGGGTAAAATGTTGATCGCGTGTTGTGCCAGAAAAACGCCGCGTTTTTCGCCTTAATGCGGAAGAAAACGCAAAGAAGTATAAAAAGAAAAGCTTTTTAACGCGCGATCATTCGCTTTCTATCAGCCGGCGATCTTCGGCGGTGAGGGGGAAGACAATTTTTCGGCCTTCACGGCTGGAAAGATAGGCGGCCAGCACCGCTTCGACGGCCAGAACGCCATCCTCGCCGGTCGGCGCCCACGCCGCCGGAAATCCGACCTCATCCAATCCCTGACCGATCAATCGCGCCACAAAAAGATCGGCCTGCTTCTGATACGAGCGGTTCTTGCGGCCGCCGGGCACGCGAATGCGGGAACGATGATCCAGAACGATGTTGCGCATACGGTAGCGGTACAGGCGCACATGCCCCAGGGAGTATTCATGCGGGGAATCGAAGTACAGCGAGCCGCGCGTGCCGTGAATGGCGCCGGTTTCGTGTCCATAGGGTCGTGACACGACATTTTGCGAGCGCTCGATGTGCCCGAGCGCGCCCGACTTGAATCGCACCGTGCACAGTGCGTGGTCCTCGTGCACGCGCGAGGGGAAAACCTTTTTCATCTCCGCTGAAACGAGATCGAAATCGCCCAGCAGGAAGCGGAAAAGGTCGAGGTAGTGCGGACCGTGATCCATGAAATCGCCGCCGCCGGCGCGCGGATCGTTGAGCCGCCAGGCCCCCCAGTCCTTCAAGACGTCCACCCCGTGGCGCTTGAGAAAGCCGAGGGTCTTTTTCAGCCAGGACGCTTCCAGGTCCGGAATGTAATGGTTCCAATCGACGCTGATCTGGAAAACCTCGCCCAGTTCGCCGGCCTCGATCATCTCACGCGCCAGTTGGAACGCCCGGTGGAAACGCTTCTGAAGTGCAACCTGAAGAATCACACCGGTCTTGGCGCAGGCTTCGGCCATCCGCTCGCAGTCGGTCAGGCTGGTGCCCAGCGGCTTCTCGCACAGTATATGCAACCCGCGTTCCGCCGCCTCGACAACCTGTGCCGTGTGCGCCCAGTTGGGCGAGCATATGACCACCGCGTCCACCGGCCCGTTGCGCAGCAAGTCCGACGGATCGCGGAACGCGTGCGGCGCGCGGTATTTGCGTTGCGCGGCGGCGAGGTATTTCTCGTCCGGGTCGGCCACGGCGGTGATGACGCAGTTGGGATTTACCGCAAAATGCGGCAGGTGCGCCAAGCGGGCGATTTTACCGCAGCCGATCACGCCGATGCGAACGGGCTTCATTATTTGTTGCCTTTCCCGGAGGTCTCGCCGTTGTCAGACGCCGTGGGCGACGTCCCTAGCGAACTCTAAGTTGTTGTGTGTTGAAAAAACCGTTGCAAAAAGATTATCCTCTTCGGCGGCAACGTCAAGACCATTACACTTGATGCCAATTGAATCGGAACCGACATGCTCATTGCGGTTTTCTTTGATTTTTGGGTTGGTTCCTATCCGCTTCCGGCTGTAGTTGGCCCCTTGTCAATCACCGCCACGCACGCAGCGCACCGAGTACTCGCTTGTGAAGTAGCCGCTGGTGACTCCGGCGTACTTATAATTGACAATCCACGCGAATTCGTCTTCATCGATGATTTCGGTGGCCGACCAGTAAACGTAGTAATCGCCATTCAGATCATCGGGCAGGTAATAGCCGTCCAAGGCGGGGCCTTCATACTCTTCACATCCGCCGCAATCCGAATTCCGGCAGTCGTAATACGTGCAGCCTGGATCCGACACTCCACAAGAACCACCGAGTTCGGTTCCTTCACAGCCTCGAATCAGGCTGCGCAGTTCGTCAATGGTCGGTAAGCGCCAATCGTCGTAATCCCCACAACTCAAATTGAGGCAGTATTCGATGGCGTCGTACCAGGCGCCGAAATACTCTTTGCCATTTTCCCACATGTGGCCGGTGGAAGGATCGGTCCATGTAGTGCAGTCGTTGTCGTCGTTGTCGTCATCGTTGTCGTCCGCATCGTCGTCATCGTCGTCGATACAGGCTGCGACGACCGCGGTCAGGAAAAGCAACAGAATTGCCAGGCAAACCAAAGCCAAGTTTGTCCTGTTCATAACGCCCTCCTGCAAGCAAGTATTTGAAAACAAATGGAATATTACAATTATACTACCTCCACGAATCGTTGACAAACCACTTCGTAGGCGATGAGGTTTGTCAACGATAGGATGTTTTATTTTCCGTCGGTTTTCCGCCGCGGGCTTCAGCCGATCTGCTGCGGCGTTTCGCTCAGGGCCGCCCGCACTTTTTCGATAAACGCCGCCGGCTTGATGGGCTTGTCCAGCCACAAGTCGACGGGCAACCACGTATTGTTCGGCGCGATGCGATACGGCACCTTCTTCACCTCGTGAAAACTGCTGAGCATGATGATCGGCAGCTTGACCAGGTACAGTTCCTCGCGGATCTTGCGCGCGACTTCGAACCCTTCGGTTTCCGTGGTCATCATGACGTCCAGGATAACCAAATCGGGAGTTTCCGCTTTCAGCTTCGCCAGACCTTCGTTCCCGTCTTCGGCGGTAACCACCTCGAAACCTTCCGCTATCAGAATCTGCGAATGAACGAGGATGAAATCGGGATCGTCGTCGATCAGTAAAATCTTGGCCATGTTCTTCGCCCCCTTATCGGTTGCTCGTTTGCATTTGCGCGTTTTCGGCGGCATTGACCAGTTGATAGGCGATCGGCGAGGCGGTCAGCGCCGGGTGCGTGCCGATCTGGAAGGTGGCGATATCGTCGAAGGTCATGCGTTTTTGGATGCAGGCGCTGACGATGTTCACGATTTCGCCGCAGGCTTCGCCGCCCATCAATTGCCCGCCCAGCAAGATGCCGGTGCGTCGTTCGAAAATGAGTTTGACTTTGATCGGCTGCGCGCCGGGCATGCCGCCGGGATGCCGGTTGGGGCCTTCCGCCGCGCCGATCACGATGTCGTAGCCGGCTTTGAGCGCCATCTCTTTGGTCAGGCCGGCGCAGGCCAGCGCGAAATCGCCGATCCGGGTCGACCACACGCCGATCGTGCCGATGTTTTCGCGGCGGATGCCGAACAGATTGGCCCCGGCGATGCGCGCTTCGGACGTGGCGATGGACGCCAGTTTGAGCGGCGAGGGGCGCCCGCCGAAGAAGGTGATTTTCTCGGCGCAATCGCCGCAGGCAAACACGTTCGGATTGGAGGTGGTCATGTAGCGGTTGACTTCGATCGCGCCGGTGGGTCCCAGTTTCAACCCCGATTCCTTGGCGATCTTGATGTTGGCGACCGCACCGATGCCCATAATGACGGCGTCGGCGTTGAGTTCCTCGCCGGTGCTCAGTTTGACTTTCTCCACCGCGTCGCCGCCGACGAACGACTCGACCTTGACGCCGGTACGCAGGTTGATGCCGCGTTTGGTCAGCACCTCTTCGGCTGCGGCGGCAAAATCCTCGTCGAAGGAAAGCATCAGGCAGTGGGGCAGCAATTCCACGATGGTTACGTTGGCCACGCCCAGCTTTTTGCATTCGTCGGCGAATTCCACGCCGATGAAGCCGCCGCCGATGATGATCAGATCTTTGACGTCTTTGATTTTTGCCAACAGGTCCTGCAGCATGGGGATGTCTTTTTGGATAGCCCAGATGTTCTGTTTTTCGAAACCGGGAATGGGCGGCATGGCCGGCAAGGAACCGGTGGCGACGATCAGCCGGTCGTACTCGATTTCGTTTCCGCTAATTAGATGAACGATCCGGTTATCGACATCGAAGCCGGTCGTTTCCTCAAGGATCAGCTCGATGTTGTTGTTGGCGAGAATGCCGTCCGGGATCAGATTTTTATCGGGAGTTCCGACCGTGCCGAAGATGTATGGGATGCCGCATGGAATCAGAACTTTCTCTTCTTTGCGGATCAAAGCCACCTTTTTCTCCGGGTAATGACGATGGGCGGTGATGGCCGCGGTCAGGCCGGCCGCGCTGCCTCCGATCACCGCGATATCGAATTTCTTTTTTTCCATTTGGCATCTCTCCTTCGGTTAATTTGAGGTTGTGTATTCGTTTTACTATCGGTTATCGACAATGAATTGTCCGTTTATAAAATTCCTTTCGCTTCGTCAGTTTCTATCGACCGTATAAAACGTGCTGCCGTCGAACGCTTCGTTTTTTACGATATGATCGACCCGCAACTGGTCGAGATATTTCAATACTTCGTTCCGATGCATGCCGGTGGTCGCGGCGATGTCGTCCAGGGTCATCGGTCGAATTTTCAGCATCGCTTCGATTCGCTCGCATTTGTTTTCGCCGTAAGCCGGATTATCGCGCCGGTTGAAGCGGCCGATGACTTCGACCTGTCCCTTGAATTGGTCGGCAATTTGCCGCAGTTCGTCATCGGACAACGCCGGGGCGAAACCGTGCCCGGACGGGCGCACGACGGTGGTCAATTGGATCTTCGTCGGATTGATCCACAGCGCGGCTTCCGTCAGCGACTGGATGTGTTTCGGATCGTCGTTGACGCCTTTGACCAACAAGATTTCCAGCCACATCTCTCCGGCAAACAAACGGCGGAATTGTTGGATGCCCCAAAGGACTTTCGTCACTTGCAGCGAGGCGTCCGGCTGATTGACCCGCAAAAACATTTGCTGGTCGACGGCGTCGAGCGAGGGAATCACCAGGTCCGCGCCAAGCAGATCGTCTTGCACGTCCTGCCGGTAAAGCAGGGAACCGTTGGTAAGCACGGCGACCGGCGTGTCGGTCAGTTCTTTCAAGCGTCGAATGAGGGCGCCGATCTTGTTGTTAAGCGTCGGCTCGCCCGAACCGGAGAAGGTCACGTAGTCGAGCCGGCCTTCGTGTCGCTCGGCGAAATACTCCTCCAGGGCGCGAACGACGGCTTCCTCTTCAACGTATTCCGACCGCTCGATGGTTTTCGTGGTGGTTTTGCCGACTTCGCAATAAATGCAATCGTAGGAGCAGATCTTCATCGGCACGATGTCCACGCCCAGGGACATGCCCAGCCGGCGCGAGGGCACCGGGCCGAAAATGATACTGGGTGATTTTTGCCGTTCTTCGCTCATTTGTCTCCTTTGTCGGTCTGCCGGGTCGACATTTGTGGAATGCGCTTTGTCTATCGTCACCCCAACTTGCAGTAGCGATCCAATGGAAAGGCTGAAGTCGGTCAGCTCAATCGAATTATATACACCAAACTATGGCGTCTTTGGCATGTTCACATTAGCAACACGATAGACCTTTTGCAAATCCATGGGGATTGACCGAAATCCGGCGCCTTTGATCATAAACTTCTATCCCGATGAAGAGGCCTGCTTGCTGTGTTCGACGACTGTTCGAATGTGATGTAACATAAGAGAATCAATGATTATTTCGGCAATCATCCAAGCAAGGGAATTCTCCTCTGCTTCCGTCGTTATCTTTTGAAAAAATCGCTGGCCGAGATTTTTGCGATTAATAACAACGGTTCAGTTCGCCGTAGCACAGAGGCGAAATCCGACTTGGGGATTGATGTGAGAGTGCGGGATATAGCGGCGATGGTTAAGCAGCAGTTGCTCCCAAAGACGCAGCACACCCCAGGAGCAGCATCAGGGAGTGCGGTACTCGTCCAACGAGGGGGCGTTCCGGTAAAACGCATCGAGAAACACTTCGATCATCTTGTCGAAGCGCATCTCGAATGAGCGGTTTTCAACGCTGAGCAGTTCGCGATCTTTGGGCGTCATCGAAATTTCCAACATGATCGCGCCATGGATTCCGGCCCATAAGGTGGAGGCGACCAGCCCGGGATCGGTATGCTTTTCCTTGAAAAGTCCGTTTTGGATGCCCTCCGCGACGATGAGACGCAGCAGAAACAACGCCTCTTGCTCGAGCGGCGGTCGCTCGTGGGCGCGCAGTTCGATGTCCTGTTCGGCCCAGGCCGGCGGCGGCGCCAGCATCAGACGGTAGTGGTTCGGATGCCTGATTCCCCAATTTGCATACCGTCGCGCCATTTCGACCAGACGTTCCACCGGGTCGGTCAATTGTGAGCATTCAAGCAGGTGACGACGCAGGTCATCCGAATCGCGACGGATGATCTCCAATACCAGCGACTTTTTGTCTTTGAAATACTGGTAGATGGTGCCGGGGGAGTACTCGATGGCCTTGGCGAGCTTGCGTAGGGTTACCGCCTCGAACCCATCGTGCACGAACATATCGCGGGCGACATTCATGATGCGCTCGGTCATTTCGGCCCGTTCGCGCTCGCGGCGAATTTCGGATATCGTCGGTTGACTTGTGCTGGAATCCTGAGTCATAATCTCTCCCCTGAACAGTGTTTAAATATTATACAACGTTCATTCGATTGACAACCCCGACCGATAACAAGGGAGAAACCGGCCCATGGCGACGCAATCCGTACCGCACACCGACTTTGCAATTTCCACGTACCATGACACGGCAGAGGTCTATCGGCAAATCGACCGCCTGATCGGCCGGCCGGTGCGCAGGTTGAAAAAAAAGGCGCTGAATGATTACCTGGAACACTACGAGACTCATTGCCAAAAATCCAAGGCGATGATCGCCGAGGCGCAAGAGTATATCCCCGGCGGCGTGCAACACAATCTGGCGTTCAGTTACCCGTTTCCGCTGGTGTTCACCAAAGCCGAGGGCGCATTCCTTTATGATCTGGACGGCAATCGCTACATCGATTTTCTACAGGGCGGTGGTCCGACCATTCTAGGCAGCAATCCGCCAGCGGTCCGCAAGCAGGTTGAAAAGCTGCTGCGCCAGACCGGCCCGGTCACCGGGCTGTTCCACGAGTATGAATTGAAGCTGGCGAAGTTCATCGCCGACCGCTACCCCAGCGTCGAGATGTTCCGGATGCTGGGCAGCGGCACCGAAAGCTGCATGGCGGCGATCCGACTGGCGCGTGTGGCCACCGGCAAAAAGCATATCGTCAAACTCGGCGGCGCCTACCATGGTTGGAGCGACCAGCTTTCCTACGGTTTGCGCATTCCGGGAACCCGCAGCCTCAACTCGCACGGCATCCCCTGGTCCATCTTTCAACGCACGCACGAGGTGTTCCCCACTGACATTCCAGCGCTGAAGAGACGCTTGCAGCTCAACCAATTGAACGGGGGAACCGCGGCGGTGTTGGTCGAGCCGGTCGGTCCGGAAAGCGGCACACGGCCGGTCGATAAAGATTACAACGCGCAGGTGCGCGAACTGTGCGACCAATTCGGCGCGCTGCTGGTGTTCGACGAGGTCGTCACCGGCTTCCGTCTGGGGATGAGCGGAGCGCAGGGGTACTTCGATGTAAAGCCGGACCTGACCGTTTTCGGCAAAGCGGTGACCGGCGGCTATCCGTCGGCCGGCGGCCTGGGCGGGCGGCGCGATCTGATGGCGTTGCTGGCCGGGGGCATCGGCGGTAAAGCGATCAAGAAGAAGGTGCACGTCGGCGGCACGCTGGCGGCCAATCCGCTCAGTTGCGCGGCGGGCTATTTCACGCTGATGGAAATGGAGCGCACCAACGCGCCGGCGGTGGCCGGACGTGCGGGCGATCGGTTGACGCAGGGATTGCAGGCGCTGATTCGCAAATACAACCTGCCGTACGTCGCGTATAATCAGGGATCGATCTGCCACTTGGAAACGACCGGGGTGATGCTCTTGAGCGTGAAGTTGAGTAAGATTCACAAACTGTTCAAAGAGATCGGCACTCGAACCCAGGTGATGCAGGAGATGGGCGCGGCGTACATGGCCGAGGGCATGGTGACGCTGGCCGGCAGCCGGATGTACACCAGCGCCGCCTGCACCGACGAAATCATCGACGACGCGCTGGCCCGCTTCGAGCGCGTTTTCAAAAACGTGGAAGCGTAAAGGAACCGAACATGACCCTTACCGAACAAGAAGCGCGGCTATTGGTGCGCGACGGCGGCCTGCGGCTGCTGCGCGAAGGACTGGTTGCGCGCACGTGGGGCAACGTCAGCGTCCGGTTGGACGAGCGTCGTTTTGTCGTCACTCCGAGCGGTCGCAGCTACGAGGAACTCACGCCGGAAGAGATGGTCGTCGTCGACCTGAAAACCGGCAAACACGAGGGGAATATCAAACCCTCGTCCGAATATAAATTGCACGCGGAAATCTACCGCACGCGGCCGGACGTCGGCGGGGTGATCCACACCCATCAGACCAACGCCTCGGTGGTGGCGGCGGCGCGGCGCGAGATTCCGCCGATTCTCGACGATCAGGTGCAGCTTCTCGGCCCGACCGTGCGGGTGGCCGATTACGCGCTGCCCTCGACCAAGAAGGTCGTGGACAAAACAGTCAAGGCGCTCAAGGGACGCAACGCGGCGCTGATGGCCAACCACGGCGCGGTGTGCATCGGCGCGACGCTCGACGACGCCTTCGCCGCCTGCCTGGTGCTGGAAAAAACGTGCAAGGCGTTCATCGAGGGCGAGTTCCTGGGCGGGGCGAAAAGCATCAACATTTTCGAGGCGCATGTGATGCATCAATATTATTTGCGCAAATACTCTAAACAAACCGTGGAAAACCGGTAGAGAGAAACGAATGAGCGCTTCCGCGAAAACCACCGGTTCCAAAACCAAAGCGATCGAACCGGCGCCCGAGCTGGTGCTGGCGATCGACCTGGGCACGAGCGGCTGCAAAGCGGCGTTGGTCGATCTGTTCGGCAACGTGCGTGCGTGGGAATTCAGCCCGGTGGAAACGTTTTTGCCGACCGGCGGCGGCGCCGAACAGGACCCCGCCGCGTGGTGGAACGCGCTGACTGCGTCCTGCGGCGCGCTGATGAAACGCCGCGAGGTGCAACCGGAGCAGGTCATCGCCGTGTGCGCCAACACGCAAGGCGAGGGCACGCTGCCGGTCGACGCGCAGGGCCGGCCGTTGTCCAACGCGATTTTGTGGATGGACACCCGCGGCGCGCCCTACGTGCAAAAGCGCCTGGGCGGTCGCGTCAACGTGGCCGGTTTCGCGCCGCATAAAATCGCCCGGTTCATCCGCCTGACCGGCGGCGCGCCGTCGCTCACCGGCAAGGATCCGGTCGGGCACATGCTGTTCATCAAGTACCGTTGGTCCGACATCTACCGGCGCACCGACAAGTTTTTGAACGTGCTGGACTACCTGAATTTCAAGCTCACCGGCAAAATGGTATCCACGGTCGATTCGCTGATGACCTCGTGGATCACCGACAATCGCGATCCCGCGCGTATCGCCATCAGATCGGAAGAGCGTCGTGTAGGGAAAGAGTGTAGATATAGGGGGTCGCCG
>CALBTQ010000825.1 GCA_937967875.1 uncultured Pseudomonadota bacterium | reverse complement strand
CCGGCATACATCCGTGGAGTCGGTCGCGGCGGATACGCATAGCGCAGCACGCGCACGCCGTCGTCGCGCAGTTCCTCGGCGGGCGCGTTCGCAACGGCCTTGGTCAGCACGGTCACGCGCCAGCCGCTTGCCGCCTGTTGCGCCGCGAGGTTCTCCACCACGCGCTCGACGCCGCCGCGTTCGGGCGGAAAGGCATCGGTGACATGCAGAATACGCACGCTCAAATCCACCACTCCCGGCAGACGTTGCACGGATCGCACCAATCCCATTTGCCTTCGCGATGCAGCCGGCGGATGCCGTTCCAGCGTTTGGAGTTCCACAGGTCGAGCAGATAATCGTGATGGGCGTCGCCCAGCGCAAGTTTGTAGAGCACGTCTTTGCAGCAGACGGTCACCTTGCCGTCCCAGCCGATGGACATGTCCTTCCACAATTGGCGGCAGGCGAAGCGTTCGGCCGGTTCACCGGCGCGTACCGAATCGGCGCGTATGTCTTCGACCTGGCCACCGAAGGTGTCGGCTTCTTTGATCAGGATGCGGTCGCCGCGTCCCAGATGCGGCGACCAATAGTCGCAGAAGGCTTCGATCTCGTTTTCGGTCTGGCGCATGAGCAGGATCTGCAATTCGATTTCCGGCCGCCGTTGGCCGCCGGCGCGTTTGTGGGCGAAGAGGCGGGCGACGTTCTCGGCGACCGTCTCATAGGCGCAGCCGGGCCGCACGGCCTCGTAGGTGGCGGCGCTGACGCCGTCGAGCGAAACGATAATCTGATCGAACGCGCCGTCGCCCAACAGGCGGCCGACATTGTGTTCGTCCAGCAGCGTCGCGTTGGTCGAGGTGTACAGGCGCGATAGTCCGGCCTGGTGCGCGATGACGGCGAAGTCGAAAAATTCCTTGTGCAACAGCGGTTCGCCCAGCCCCATGAGCGCGACCGATTCGATCCACCGCCGCTGTTCTTTGAGTTGCTGAACGATCTTGAGGAACAGTTCGCGCGGCATGAAGCCGACGTCGCGGTCCATGCCGGTGCGCGGACACATCACACACTTGAGGTTGCAGGCGTTGGTCACTTCGAGGTGAATGGCCTGCGCGAAGGGCAGCAGCGTGTACGGCCGATAGCGACGGTGAAGTTTGCGATGCAGCGTGAACGCCAGTTGCTCGACCGACTTGTCCGACGCGAGAAACATCCGCCGGCGCAAGCCGCGCCAGCCGCCGCCGGTCGTGTCGGAGAACATGACGACTTTGCCGCCATAGCGCGCGAGGTCCATCGTTTATTCCTTTTCCACGCGCAGGGCGATTTCAATGTCGCGCGCGGGGTAGATCCAGGCGCAATAAAATTCGTAAAAATCGAGGAAGCGGTCGGCGAACCAGGCGACGCCGAGATAACGGAAGATGCGGCTGAAGGTCAGGCGGCGTTCGATGAGCGAAAACGGCGGCACGTGCGCGAACCGTTCGAAGACGAAGCGATGTTCCAGCAGCCAGTGTGCGGCGATCGCAGGCGTGGTCAGCTTGCGCGGCTCGCCGCCGGTGAAGAAATCGAAGGCGCGCACCGACATTGCGCGTTTGTGCGTCGGGTCGGCATAGGCGCTGCGGTTGGAGAAATGCGGGGTGACGATCTCGACGCGGGCGCCCGGTGCGGCGACGCGGTGAATTTCGGCCATGAAGGCGGACACGTCCTCGACGTGTTCGATGATGTGTCGCGCGACGATGCGCTCGTACGCGTTGTCCGCCAGCGGCCACGGCAGGCGATTCAGATCGTACACCAGATCGACCCCGGCGAACGAATGTGCGTCCAAGCCGAACGCGCCCGGCGTTTTCTGCGGACCGCATCCGAGATCGAGGATCTTCATGCGCTTGTCTCCCCGGCCTGCAACCGTTGCCGCATGCGGCGGTATTCATGCAATAGACTGCGCCCTTGCCCCAGCGCCAACAAGAAAAGCGACCATCCGCCGAACAAGCCGATTTTCGCCGCCAACCGCGCCACCTCCCCCTCGATCGGCCGATAGTGCAACACCAGCGCGCTGAGCGCGGCGGCCATGGCAAAGATGATTCCCGGCACGATGAAGATATGGCGAAAATCAATGGTAACATGCGCCCGCACATCCCGGTAGGCCAGGATCACGCCGACCAGCATCACCGCCCCGACGGTCAGCGCCGCGCCCTTGGCCTTAAAAAAGTAGACCAGCGGCGGCGCGGCAATCAACATCACCAGCGCCTGGGCGACCTGAATGCGGCCGATTTTACGCGGCTGACCGACGGCGGTGAACAGCTCGCCGACGTCGTCGAAGATCGGCCGCAGCAGTTCGTAGACCAGCAGCAACTGCACGAGCACCGCCATCGGCCGCCAGGTGTCGCCGAAGACCACGCCGACGAACTCCGGCGCGCAGAAGGCCAAGCCGATCGCCGCCGGCGCGGACAGCAGCACGATCAGGCGCATGACCAGACCGAAGGCCTCGGAGAGTTTGTCGCGATCGTGCTGCACCTTGCTGTACAACGGAAAAGCCACGCGGGCGACGATGTGCGTGACCATCGTCGTGGGCAGCACGGCCAGGGCGTAGGCGCGCGCGTAAAAACCCAGTTCGGTTTCGGAGATCAAGGTGCCGACGAGAAAATCATCGAACTGCAGCACGGCGAAGGTGGCCAGCCCGCCGACCCACAGCGGTGTGCCGAAACGCAGGAACCAACGGAACATCGACCAGCGCGGCCAGGCGAGGTCGAAGCGCGGATTGAGTTTCCAGTAACCGATCGCCGCGGCGGCCTGCGCGCCGGCGAGGCGCACCAGCAGCACCCAGACGTTGGCCCACAACAGCGCGGCGAGCACAGCCACGGCGTTGATCAGCACGTTTACGCTCAGGTTGACCAGTTGCAGCCGGCGGAAGTCGACTTCCTTTTCCAGCAGAATGCGCGGGGTGTTGCCCGTGTTTTCCAGAGCCGCGCCGATCGCCACGCCGATGAGCACCGCGGCTGTCAGCGGGCTGTAATGCGCGGCCACCAGCGGTTGGATGACGATCGCCGCGGTCACGACGATCACCCCGGTGGCGACGTGCAACAGCAGGTGCGCGCCGGCGGCTTCGGGCAGATCGTTCTGCTTGTGAATCAGCGCGTGGTTGTAGCCGAAGGCCAGCAGCTTGCGCATCAGCGTGCAGAAAAACACGGCCAGCGCGAGCACGCCGAAGGCTTCCGGCGCGATCAGGCGCATCAGCGCGACGTTCGCCAGGAAGGTGATCACCTGGTTGAGGTAGGTGGTGCCGGCCACCCAGGCGGCGCTGCCCGCCGCTTTGCGCGCCAGGCTCATGGGCGCTCCCGCCGAAAACGCCGATAGAAGTGAATGCGTCCCAGGCCCGTCGCCCAACCGCCCAGGAGGTTGATCCACGGGGCCAGCCAGGCGCGCAACGGATCGACCTGCTTGCCGAACACACGCAGGCGCGGCACGCGCATCAGATCGACCGCCAACCATTTCAACGGCGACAGCAGCAACGCGCGGGCGAGGGTTAGCGCATTTTCCGTACCGGAATCCATGCCGAAGCGGACGGTCGAGCCGCGCCGCCACATCGTGCGCAGGAACGTGCGCAGTGTATCGACCTTGAGGTGAACGGTATGCGTTTTCGTCGTGCGCAGTAGCCGATATCCGGCGGCCAGCAAGCGCCGGGTGAGGTCGGCGTCGGCGCCGTGCATGTAGCCTTCGTCGAAGCCGCCGACGGCGGCGAGCGCCTCGCGGCGGATCATCATGTTGTTGCCGTTGAGGCACACGCCGGCGTAGGCGTTCTTTAAAATGATATCGCGCTCGAACTCCTCGACGTAGCGCAAGACCTTGGCCAGTTCGACGGCAGTGAAGGCGCTGGGGTGCAGGTTGCCGCCGAGGCCGTCGTAATCGCCCAGGTGGGCGAAGGTGTCGCGGCGCCAGGTCGCGGGTGCGAGGCAATCGGCGTCGATGAAGAAAATCCACTTTCCTTGCGCGGCGGCCAGACCGGCGTTGAGCGCGGCGGCTCGTCCTTGATGTGGGCGGCGCAGGACGACGACGCCGGTTTGCTCGGCGACGGCGGCGGTGTTGTCGGTGCTGCCGTCGTCGACCACGATGATCTGCGCAGCCTCTCCGTCTTGGCAGGCCAGCAGCGAACGCAACGTTCGCGCCAGCGTCGCTTCGGCCTGATAAGCCGCGATAATCACAGAGAGTTCGCTCATTTCCCCGCCGCCGAAATAAAAAAATATCGTAGCTAGTTTGCTTGTTGACGGGGGGATGGTCAAGGTTAACATTAGCCGTTAGAATCGCGCGTGCGGTTCGTGTGCAAAAACTCGGAGGACAACGTATGAACCTGAATAGACTTTGGCTGCTTTCGCTCATGTTGGTTTTCGCTCTGGCTCTCGGCGTGACCGTCGGTTGCGGCGATGACGATGACGACGATGACGACGATGACGACGATGAAGCCGACGATGATTACTACGACGACGATGACGACGATGACGACGATGACGATGACGACGATGACGACGACGATGATGACGACGACGATGATGACGACGATGACGACGACGATGATGATGACGATGGTGCGCCGGATCTGGCCACGGTGCATATGCAAGTCTGGCCGGTGGATTTTCCGGAACTGCCTTATTTCCAGTATCCGCTGGAAGTGTCGCCCATCGAGAGCGGCATCATTCTGCCCGTGTACAGCGACGAAGATTGCGATCTGAGCGGCGGCAAAATGTACTATAAACTCGATGGCGGCGATGCGGAGGAGTACGGAACGATCTCCTCGAAAGTCAAATGCCAGTACAACGCCGACAGCTACGACTGGGTCGGCTACTACCTGGATGATATTCCCGGCGCACTGGACGACAGCAAGACCACCGATCACTCGTTGGAGATCTGGTGGGCCGACGCGGCCGGCAACGAGAGCAACCACCTGACGGTCGATTACTCGATCACCCTCAAGGATTATCGTCCCGGTGCGGTGATGGAAGAGTTCACCTTGTCGAACCAGGACGAGGAAGACGTTTCGCTCAGCGATTTCGCCGGCAACATTATGGTCATCGAAGGCACCACCGGCTGGTGCCCCTATTGCGGCGACGAGGCCGATGAAATTGCGGTGCTGGCCCCGTTGTATCGCGATGCGAGCGACCCGGTCACCTTCCTGGGCATGATGGGCGAAGACGGCGGCGGCAGCTCGAACGTGACGCCGGCGATTCTGAACAGCTATCGCAACGCCCACGATTGGGATACGGCGGACGTCGATCTAGATCGGAAGAGCGTCGTGTAGGGAAAGAGTGTAGATCTCGGTG
>CALBTQ010000824.1 GCA_937967875.1 uncultured Pseudomonadota bacterium | reverse complement strand
ACGCAACTTTCAACGCCCGCCAGTCACCCTCTTTCCCTCCACGACTCTCTTCCCATCTGGTTGGCGGCGAGATCCTGCGCGTTGCGCATCGGCCGCCACCCGTTGACGCCGCGGATGACGATTTCCGCGCCGGCGTCCAGGTAGATGCGCGCAAGCAGTTCGTGCCCGCGTAGAAGCTGTGGATGGTCTTGGCGGTTGAGGTGATAGTGCACCAGCGGCCGCTCGCCGAGGTTGCGCACCACTTTGCCCCGCGACGAGTCCTCGATCATGAAGCCGAAGGACGACACCTGCGCGAAACGTTCCATGATCGACTGCATTTGCTCGCCGTACCAGGGAAAGAGCATCCCCGCGATGTCGAAGGGCACTTGCGCGCCTTCGAACATTAGTCCCTCCTCCATGAATTCATCGACCATGTAACCCTGCGGAATGTGCTTCCATCCCTCGACGGTTTCGTTCATCACGCCGAACGCGCTGCTGGCCGGGTGCAACGAAAGGTTGCAGCCCAGTTGCCCCGAGCTGTTGCCGATCTTGTGTTCCATCAGCAGAATCGGCGAGGCGAGGGCGCCGGCGGCCAGCACGACCAGCGGCGCTTTGGCCACCACGCGCTTGCCGGTGGCGCATGAGCGACCGGTCACGCCGTACACGCGTTTGCCCTTGAACAGCAGTTGCATGACCTTCGTGCCGGCCACCAGGTATGCGCCCGCGTTCAACGCGCGGGGAATGTAGCTGATGTTCGTGCTTCGTTTGGCATCGGTTGGACAGCCATACGGGCAAACGCCTTGGCCGTCGCAATCGGGAGCGTTGCGCGCCAATGGTCCGTGGTGGAGGCCGAGCTTGTCTGCGCCGCGGCCGATGATCATCCCGGTCGGCCCGACGTATTTCATGTCGGCCGTTTTGACCTGGAAGGCGTCCTCCACGCGGCGGAAATATTGGTCCATGTATGCGGGCGTCAGTTCGCTGAGGCCGTTTTGCTCGCGCCAACGTTTTAAAGTGCTTTCCGGCGGGCGAAAGCAGGTGCCGCTGTTGACGACGGTGGAGCCGCCGACCGCGCGCCCCAGCGGCACGAGGACCGAGGCATTGCCCATCGTGGCCGTCAGGCCGAAGTTGCGGTACATCATTCGTTGCATTTCCAACGGGCGGCCGGAAAATTCCGAGCGACGGTGAAAATCGCCTTCCTCGAAAATCAGCACGGCGTTGCCGCGTTCGGCCAGTTCGGCGGCGACGACCGCTCCGCCGGCGCCGGTGCCGATGACGATCACCTCCGCTTCCAGCGTCATGTCCTCGCCGATGTCCTCGCCGGGCAATAGCTGCTGCAGCCAGCGCGCCGGCTCGTCGACCACCGGCGGTTTGCGATAGTCGATGCCGGCCAGTTCGAAAATTTCCTCGTTATCGAAGTAACTGGCTTTGACCAGCATGGCGACCAGGCGGAAGGCCAGGCGCAACGGGGCGACAGTCCGGCTGAGGAAATCGACAAAAGCAAGCACCTGTCGGTCGTCGAGGCTGCCGAGCGGCCTGAGATAGCGCGCCATAGCGCCGGCGTCCAACGACCGCAGCAGCGTGCGGATGCCGAGACGGATCGTATCGTTCGACTTTTGCAGAAACGTTTCCATCCGGTCGACGTACTCACGGCGATAAGCCGGTAAAATCCGCCCGGCCGGAACCAGCGCCGCGCCCAAACGGAAAACGATTTCCCGCTCACGAGGCGTGAAAGAAAACTCCTTCATCGCAACCTCGGAATGAATCACTTGAGTTAATCGGATATCTATCACGTTCCGCCAAGCGAACAAAGAGCGACTTTGACCAAACGGGTTAATCGAAAACGAATATTCTGTTATAAATCGATGGTTCTGCAAGAAAGGCGGCAATGATGTCGGTCAAGAAATTGCTAATGCTGATACTCATCGGTATGTTTTTGTTGGTAACGGCTTGTGGCGATGATGATGATGATGACAACGACGATGCGGCGGCCATCGATGACGACAATGACGATACGGACGACGATAGCGTCCAGCATGTTTCGCCCTTGCCCGACAACCAATTGCCCTATCTGATGACAGGCAATCTGCCGACGCCGACCCACCGCACGCGCGACGATACGCGTATCGCGTCGCTCGATGGTTCGTGGCTGTTCGCCGTCGATCCGAACGACGTCGGTCGCGACGAGCAATGGTACGCCGCTGATTATAACCGCGCCGATTGGGTGGATATCGAAGTGCCCGGATCGTTCAATACGGCGTTTCCCGAGTTGCTCGATTACTTCGGCCCCACCTGGTACGTGCTTGAATTTTCCGTCCCCACGGTGGTGGACAGCACGCAACTGGATCGCTTGATGATTCGTTTCGGCGCCGTTTTCCTACAGTCGGAGATCTTTCTCAACGGCGAGTCGATCGGCCGGCATGAGGGAGGCTACACGCCGATTCATCTGGCCCTGGGCAATCGCGTGCAACGCAGCGGCAATGTACTGGCCGTGCGCGTCGACAATCGCATCACCTGGCGGACGATCCCCGTCGATACGGTTTTCCATCGCGGCAGCCACGGTTGGTGGCCCTTCGGCGGCATCACGCGGCCGGTTACGCTGCATCGGTTGCCGGCGGCCTGGCTGTTCAAGGTCGAGCCGAAGTTCATCGCTTCGACCGACAAGGTGGAAGTCGCCCTCGGCGTCTGGGCGGACGCTCCGCAGACGGAACGCACGTTTGCCTATCAATTCAGCGGTCCCGATGCGCAGACGGAAGGGACCATCACGCTTCGCGATATTTCCACCGGTTTTACCGCGTATGTGTTTTCCTTCGATACGAATGCCGAGTCGGTCTGGTCGCGCGAAAGTCCGGCGAATCTCTATCGCCTGACGTTGAGCGATACGGAGGGCGGCGAGGGCGTGGCCGTTCGGTTTGGTCGGCGCACGGTGGAAATCGAGGACGATAAAATCCTGCTCAACGGCGAGCGCGACTTCTGGCACGGCATCAATCGCCATTCCGATCATCCCGACAGCGGCCCGGTGGAAAGCGACGAGACGATCGCCCGCGAGATCGCCCGCCTGCGCGAACTGCACGCCAACCACGTGCGCCCCGGGCATTATCCGGTGGATGAGCGTTTGCTCGACGCGCTGTTGGACGCCGGCATCACCATTGTCGAAGAAATTCCCGTCTATCAGTTAGAGTTCGATCAAATGAAAGATCCGGTGTTACTGGATAACGCCGCGCAGCAGATTGCCGAGATGATCGAGCGCGACAAAAACAATCCGGCGATACTGGCTTGGTCGGTGGGCAATGAATTCGGCAACTTTTGGCCGACGGCGGCGACCCTCACCGGAACGTTGGATGCGCAGGCCAAACGTTTCGATCCCACGCGGCCGACCTTGGCGGTCATCACGAATGTCAGTTGCGTCGTGCCGCTCGATTTTGCGTTGCCGCAGGTGGACATCATCGGCGTCAACCAATATTACGGTTGGTATATGGGAATAGTGGATGTGGTCGGCCCGTGTCTGGATACGATTCATGCGATGTATCCGCACAAGCCGATCGTCGCCACGGAATTCGGCGCGGGCGCAGTGGCGGGCAATCATCTGCCTGCGGGGCAGGAGCCGGGTCCCGAACCGTTGCACGATCATAGTTATTCCGAAGAATTTCAGGCCTGGTTTCTGATGCAACATTTCGAGCAGTTGTTGGCGCGACCGTATCTGTCCGGCACGATGCCCTGGGTGTTGGCCGATTTTCGCATGCAATGGGAACCATCGACCGGCAATCCGCATCCGGTGCTCGGCATGAACCTCAAGGGTTTGCTCACCCACGATCGCCTGACCGAGAAAATGTCGTTCCGACTGGTTAGCGACTTATATGACGAGCTGAATTGATCACATATCGAAGTACAGCTTGATCTCATACGGGTGCGGCCGATTGCGCACGGCGTAATGTTCCTTGTTCACCTTGTGGTCGATCCAGGTGTCGATGATGTCCTGGCTGAACACACCGCCTTCCAGTAAAAACGCGTGGTCCTTTTCCAACGCCTCGCATGCGTCGCGCAACGATGAGGGTACGGAGTCGATTTTCGCCAGCAGATCGGGTGCGATGTTTTTCACGTTTTGGTCGAAGGGGCCCATGCCCAGCTTGTTCGGATCGATCTTGTTGCGGATGCCGTCGATGCCGGCCATCAGTTGCGCGGCCATGGCGAAGTAGATATTGCAGGTGGCGTCCGGCGGGCGAAATTCGATGCGCTTGTCTTGCGGTTTGATCGCGTACTTGGGAATGCGCACGGCCGCCGAGCGGTTTGCCTGACCGTAGAAGAGGCGCGTGGGCGCTTCGAAGCCCGGCACCAGCCGCTTGTAGCTGTTGGTGCTGGCGTTGGTGAAAGCCAGTAGGGCGCGTCCGTGATAGAGCATCCCTCCGATGTAGTACCGCGCCAGTTCCGACAACCCGGCGTATCCCTTTTCGTCGTAGAAGAGATTTTTCCCGTCGGCGTCGACCAACAATTGGTGGAAATGCATGCCGTTGCCCGCTTCGTTGTACAGCGGTTTGGGCATGAAGGTCACCGTTTTGTTGTACTGTTTGGCGATGTTTTTGATGATATATTTCGCGCGCATCGTGTTGTCGCCCATCTGCAACAGTGTATCGAGCAGCGTTTCGATTTCGGACTGTCCCGGGCCGCCAACTTCGTGATGGTGATAGCGCACGGGAATGCCCGCCTTTTCCAACTGGGCGCACATCTCGGCGCGTAGGTTGTACATGGCGTCCAACGGCGGAATGGCGTGGTAACCGCCCTGGTTGGGAATTTTATGACCGAGGTTTTGCTCGCCGTTCATGCCGCTGTTCCAGGCGGCCTCGGTCGAGTCGATCAGGTAGAAACTGGTGTTGATATCCTCTTTCACGCAGACCGAATCGAAAATGTAAAACTCGAATTCCGGCCCCCACATGCTGTTGTGGGCGATCCCTTCCTGGCGAAGAAATTCCTCAGCCCGCTTGGCGACGCCGCGCGGATCGCGGTTGAAGTGTTGCTTGGTGTCGGCCTCGCAGATGTCGCAGATCATGCTGATGGTCGGACGCGCCCAGAAGATGTCCACTTCGGCCGTGGTGATGTCGGGGATGATCACCATGTCGCCCGATTCGACGGATTTGTAACCGGGAGCGGACGAGCCGTCGAACGGTTCGCCTTCGATGAACAGATCCTCGCTCAATCGTTTGCGGGGCATGGACAGGTGCTGCCACCGGCCGAACAGGTCGATGTATTTCAGATAGATCGGAAGAGCACACGTCTGAACTCCAGTCACCGAATACGATC
>CALBTQ010000823.1 GCA_937967875.1 uncultured Pseudomonadota bacterium | reverse complement strand
CCACCGAGATCTACACTCTTTCCCTACACGACGCTCTTCCGATCTGGAGGGATTGCATTTCAATAAACAATCAACGTACCGAATATGCTTTTGTGGATGCTGATGAATCGATGGTTGTGTTTGGATCGACGCGAAAGCAAGAACAGGAAACGGGGGAATATTATCTTAATTTCAATCACGGTGTGATTGCTGAAAGTGGCGAGAATTCATTTGTTGACGTAGTGTTTCCTCTCGATCTGCAACCGCTTGATTATGGGCATATTCAAACCGAACCGATTCGGTTTGCTCTTGGAAATTCCAATAATGCTTTTCTTCTGGTTGATTATGAGAGCGAAGATGTGAGCGGGTCGGCACCTTCCGATGGAAAATTGTTATATAATTATAAAAATAATGATATATATTATGTTTCTGATGTTCAATCATTACTTGATAAATTCATGAGTTGGAGTATTTATTCAATTATCATCGATCCTTAATATGATGAAGACACGGCTCGCGACGATGGAGACGGACCATGTACATCCACGTATGTGACTTACGGCGACATTGCGGACCAATGCAATGAGCTTGGCGAAACATACACAGCGCCAAATTGGACATGCGATCAGAACAATACAAATTATCTGTTCTTCCGTTAGGAGGAGGAAATGAAAAATCTAATCTTAATTGGAATGATGGTCTTGTTGCTGGCATTGGTTATCGCCTGTCAGGAGGATGAAAATTCTTCCACATGGCTCAACATCAATTCAAACCTGGAGATGGCCGGCGATCGTCCGGCGATGAGTCTGGGCGAATATTCCGATGAGATACAGCTTCTGTTGAATCCGCATGTGCCGTACGATGAACCAAACACGATATTTCTGGGATGGGAAATCGTATCCGATATTCAGATTCAGCAAAGTGTTTTAACCTATCCCCTTGCCGATTACGACAACCGCTTGTTGCACCTGACCGGCCGTTACGAAGGCGTCGGATCATTGCTGGCGCGCGATTACGAAAACCTCGTCGAAAAAATATATTTCATTCATTCCGGCCTCGATTGGGAATTGAAATATCAATTGCCGGTCGGTCGCTATGTGCGCAAGCAACTGTTTTATCAAGCGGAAGATGAAATCGTTTTTTGTGAGGAATCCAGTACCGGCACGTGCCAATTGAAAATGTTGGATGGGAGCGGCGTAACGGATATAGCCTTGCCGACATTGGCCAACGTGGGCCTGCCGTTCAAATTTCTCTCCGACGGGCGGGCGGCGGTGTACGATTTCGACAACGAGCTGATCTATTACCGCGCGGCGCGTGAAGATCCCTGGACGAACATCGCGTTGCCTGCCGCCTTCACTGCGTCCTCGCCGTGGTATGTGGTGTTTTTCGAATTCCAGTTGGTCTCCGACGGCTTTTGGGCGCTGCTTAACGTCTATCACGAGGAGTACGGCGACGAACACCGCAGTCGTTTTTGCCATTATGTGGCCGGCGCAGGCTGGAACGAATGCCTGGAGGTCGAGGGGCGGCGCATGGATGCGGCGGTGGCGCTGGCAGACGATTCGCTGCACCTTTTCGGCGTGAAGTCGACGCCTTTGGGGTACGATGATTACTACCATACCTTCATTCATTGGCCGGTGGACGACAGCGGCGTGGGCGCGGCGACGGAGGTAGTTTTTCCACGCGACCTGACGCCCAACGAAAACGGCTATGTGCAAACCGAACCAAAAATTTTCGCCGGCGCTGAAGAGGGCGAAGGGTATGTATTAGTCAAGTATGCTGCGGAGGATGTCATTGGAACGGCTCCGACCAGCGGAAAACTTCTTTACCGTTTCGCCGACGGCGAGGTGACGTACATGGCTTCGGTCGAAGCATTGCTCGACCAATACCAAAACTGGGGTATCTACCCGGTAGGAATGGATCGCATCTACAGTTCGCGTTAGCTTTGCCGTTTACCGTGCGTGTTCGATGCCCTCGATGGCTTCGGGGTTGGCGCAGGAAGCGACATCGCCGATGTCGGCGCCGAGGAACTTCTTTTTGATCACGCCGCGCAGGATTTTCGCCGAGCGCGTTTTGGGCAGTTCGTCGACGAAGTAGACGTGCTTGGGGCGCAGCGTTTTGCCCAGCAGCTCGACGACCTTGTCCGACAACGCTTTGCGCAGTTCCTCCGACTCGACCGTACCGGGTTTGAGTACGGCGAAGCAGACGACGTTTTCGCCCTTGAGTTCGTCGGGCACGCCGATGGCCGCGACCTCGACGGTGTCGGCGTGTTCCAGCAACGCCGATTCGATTTCCGCCGGGCCGGTGCGTTTGCCGGCGATCTTGATCGTGTCGTCGCTGCGCCCGCGCAAAAACCACAGACCGTCCTCGTCGCGCTCGGCCCAGTCGCCGTGGAACCACACGCCGTCGAAGCGCGCGAAGTAGGTGTCCAGGTAGCGCTGCGGATCGTTGAGGAAGCCTTTGGTCATCGAGGGCGCGGGCTGCTTGCATACGAGGTGGCCGATGCCGGTGGGAATCGAGTTGCCCTCCTCGTCGAACACGTCCACGTCCATGCCCAGGCCCTGGTGGGCGAGGGTGCAGGGCTTCAGTTTGGAGATCGGCAGCGGCGACAGGTGGCAGCCGACGATCTCGGTGCCGCCGGAGATGTTGATGATCGGGCAGCGCT
The DNA here is from genome assembly GCA_937967875.1 of uncultured Pseudomonadota bacterium. GTDB lineage: Bacteria > Lernaellota > Lernaellaia > Lernaellales > Lernaellaceae > CALBTQ01. The sequence goes on along the minus strand of CALBTQ010000823.1, from coordinate 1,343 downwards.
TGCCGCCGGCCTTCTCGAAGAACCACATATAGCTGTCCGGATCCCACGGCTCGCCGGTCGAGCCCAGGTACTTGAGCGACGAGAGGTCGTGTTTGTCGATGTACTCGTCGCCGTAACTCATCAGCAGTCGGATGGCCGTCGGGCTGATGCCGAGCATGGCGATCTTGTGTTTCTCGACCAGTTCCCACAGGCGGTCGGGATTGGGGTAGTTCGGCGCGCCTTCGAAGATGAAGTATTTGCCGCCGAAGATCTGTACGCCGATCATTTCCCACGGGCCCATCATCCAGCCGATGTCGGTGAACCAGAAGAACAGGTCGTCGGGTTTGCAGTCGAAGGCGTAGCCCAGTTCCTTGCCCATCTGGGCCAGGCAACCGGCGTGGGTGTGCACGGTGCCCTTGGGTTTGCCGGTGGTGCCTGAGGTGTAGATCATCAGGCAATAGTCCTCGGCCTCCATGACCTCGGTGGGCGCTTCGTCGGGTTGATCGGCCAGAAAATCGTGCCACCAGACGTCGCGACCGGGCGTCATCGGCACATCGTTGCCGGCCTTTTTGAGCACGATGACCGTTTCCATCGAATCGACGTTGGCGAGCGCGCGGTCGGCCTCGTTTTTGATCGGCACCGGTTTGTTGCGGCGCAGCGCGCCGTCGGCGGTGAACAAGGCTTTGGCCTTGGCGTCTTCCATGCGCGCGGCCAGCGCGGCGGCGCCGAAGCCGGAGAAAACGGGAATGGCGACCGCGCCGATTTTCATGATCGCGAAAAAGGCCACGACGATCTCCGGGGCCATGGGCATGAAGATACCCACCATGTCGCCTTTGCCCACGCCGCGTGCGCGTAGGGCGTTGGCCGCCCGGCACACCTGGCGGTTGAGTTCGCCGTAGGTGTAGGTGGTGACGGCGCCTTCCTCGTCTTCATGGATGAACACGATGTCGTCGCTCTTGCCGGCGGCGATGTGGCGGTCGATGCAGTTGTACACGACGTTGGTTTTGCCGCCGACGAACCACTTCGCCCAGGGGAAGCCGCCTTCCTGCACCTTGGTGTAGGGCTCGTACCATTCGATGCCCAGGTCCTTGAGCGCGGCGTCCCAGAACCACGAGGTGTCCGCGACGCTTTTTTGCAGCAACTCTTCGAGCGTTTTGATGCCGTGCTTGCGCATGAAACGCGTCACATTGGATTTTTCCAGATAATCGCCGTACGGTTCCCAAATGAATTTGCTCATGATTTCTTTCCTGCAAGGAATGGTTGCACTCGAGTAATTATTTATTATTACGGTATGAAAAGCGGAAAAGCAAGGCAGCCGTAGATCGGAAGAGCGTCGTGTAGGGAAAGAGTGTAGATCTCGGTGG
>CALBTQ010000822.1 GCA_937967875.1 uncultured Pseudomonadota bacterium | reverse complement strand
CCACCGAGATCTACACTCTTTCCCTACACGACGCTCTTCCGATCTAGCCGGTGTTCAAGATTTGTCACGACCTGTTGGCCGACTGCCACACGCTGCTCGAAGCGATCCAGCGGATCCAGTCGCAGCCGCGCCTGTGCGGCTTGACGCTGTTCGTAGTCGACTCCAAAAAGCCAGCGGCCGCGGCGATCGGATTTTCCGCCAACGATCTCGAAGTTGTGTATCCGGTCAACGATCTGCTGGTGCAGACCAATCATTATCTCACCGCCGCCATGCAGGAAACGCTGATCGCGCCCTATCCCTGGTCGCGCAATTCCTACGGACGGCGTCAGCGGTTGCTGGATCTGCTGCTGGAAAAGCGCGGCAGTCTGTCGGCCAAAGACGTTCCGACGGCGCTCAGCGATTGCTGGGACATTTACGAGGAGCGCAAGCGGGTGACCGGTCACGTCGTGTCGGGCCTCAACAATTGCCAAAGCATCGTGGTCAGCCCAGGGGACGATGCGTTGTACCTCGCCCACGCCGATTACCCGGTTTGCCACAGCGATCGCTTCCACGGATTCCGTATTTCCGGGCTGCTGGCGGGCGAATCCGAACGATACGAGATCGACGACCTGCCCGGCGGCAACCAACTGGACGAAAACGAACGCGCGGCGCTGACCGAGTACGTCGACGCGTGGGCCGCGCACATGGATCATCTCAACAACGATCGGGCGGTGTACCACCTGCGCCGGGCGATGGCCCTCATGCCGGAGGAAACGATCTTCCCGCGCATGGCAGGCCTACTTCTTTTAACCGAAAAGAAATACTCGCAGGCCCTGCCGTTGTTGTTGCGCAACACCAAATACGACTACCGCGACAAGCTCATGGAAGCCGAAGCCCACATTTGGGTTGGGCGCTGTCTGGATCTGCTGCAACGGCGCGACGAAGCCAAGGAGCATTATCGCCGTGCCGCCGACATGGCGTTGTCGCCGGTATCCGACGCCGCCCAGCGTCATCTGAAAAAGCCGTTCACCGCATTGCAATTGTTCAACGTGTCGCCGGAGTTCATCGTCGGCACGGCGTTGTCGCAATATTAGGAACAGCCGCCGATCAGTCGACCGGCGTTGCTTCCACAAACTCGGTGGGCGGTTCCCCGGTCCAGGGGCGCAGGAAATTTTTATAGTTCTTGTTGTATACAAATAAGTCGTACCATATCTGATAATTCAGGATGCACCACAAGGAACGTCCCTGGTCCTTGCGCCGTTGGAAATGCTCGTCGAGCATCGCCTGCACGGCCGGCGGATCGATGATGCCCGAATGTTGCAGGGTCGCCGGCGTCAGATATTCATCCACCAGCGGCTTCAGTCCGTGGAAGAACCACAACGCGTGCGGCATTTCCAACCCCATGTTTTTGCGCCGGTAGATGGCCGCCGGCAGCAACGGCCGCATCGCCTGCTTTTCGATGTAGCGCCGCCGTAACCCTTTGATCCGCAGGTTCGGCGGAATCTTCGCGACATATTCGAAAAGGAAGCGGTCCATCCACGGAAAGCGTCCGCTGATGGAATGGGCCATCATCGTGCGATCGTTTTTTACCATCAAATCATCAATAAAATAATATTTCAGATCGACCAGGGAAATCTTGTTCAGATCATCGTCGAAATCGAGGCGGGCGAACAAGTCCATGAACAGCCGTTCGGTTTCGAGCGACGGAACATACCCGGGCAGCAACCGGCGCTTTTCTTCGCCGTTCAAGGCATGCCGCCAATAATAGTGCGCCTGAGCCGTATCGAGTTCCGCGCCGGCGGTAAAACGCTTGGCCACGAAATCGAAGCTCAGCTTGCGGTAATCGGCGGGCAATTGCGCGACCAGATGACGGATCATCCGCCGCAACGGACCGGGCGCCCATGTGCGATACAACTTGCGCGCCTTGTAGGCGACGTGCGTTTCGTAAGCGTTGAAGGTTTCGTCGCCGCCCTCGCCCGAAAGCATCACGGAGATGCCGTCACGCCGGGCGACCTCGGCCAGCAGAAACGACGGCGTCGCCGCGCCGTCGCCGGTCGGCTCGTCCATGAAGGCGATTTGCCGGACCAGATTTTCCGCCACGTTCCGCGGTTTGACGCGCAGGTAGTGGTGAATCGGCCGGGCGTAATCGACCATGATTTGCTGGTAAGCGGTTTCATCGAAACTCGCTTCGTCCATGCCGATGCTGTAAGTGTGGATTCTCTGTGCCTGTCCGAGATCGTGCACCAACGACAGGATGGCGCCGGTGTCGACGCCGCCGGAAAGCGTCGTACCCAAAGGAGCGTCGCTGACCAGATTGCGGCGGACGCTGTCGCGCATGACTTCGCGTAGTTCTTCCGCCGTGCGCTTTTCGGTCATTGACCAATCGGTGTTGTAGCGAACATCGTAGTATTCTTTTTCCACAAAGGTCCCCTGCGCCAGATCGACTTCCAGCAAATGCCCGCCGGGCAGTTCTTTGACCTGCTTGAACGGCGTCATCCTCCCGGGGATATAAGCCAGGGAAAGAAAATGGTAAATCGCATCGACATTGATTTCGTCCGAAAAGCACTCCAATTCAAGAAACGATTTGATCTCGGAGGAAAAGTATAAACCCGTCGGGTGAGGCAGGTAAAATAACGGGCGAATGCCGAAGAAATCTCGCACGACATAGGCTTTTTGCATACGAAGGTCGACCAACGAGAAAGCGAATTGTCCGGTTAGCTTTTGGAGAAAATCGATGCCGAAACGCTGATACATCCGCACCAGCACTTCAGTGTCGGAGCGGGAAACCAGCGGAAGATCCCGCCCCAATTGATATTGCTCGATCAACTCCGGAAAATTGGAGACGAAGCCGTTGTACGTGATCCAAACGGAGCGATCCGGCGAGCCGAAAGGCATGTGCCCCTTCGGCGACAAATCGGTGATCAGCAGCCGGGTATTGCCGATGGCGAAACGCGAGCCCACCGCTATGCCCCAATCATCGGGCCCCCGATGTTGCAGCACGGCCGTCATGCGCTTCACTTCCTGAACTTGCTTTTCGCCGATCGGTTCATGGAATGAAAAGAAGCCGCATATCCCACACATCAGCGCCAAGTCTCCCGGCGAAAAACATGGCCGATATCGTCCATTCGCTTTATGTCCGCCCTTTCCGCGTGCGTCGCCCGCTTAGTTCAGATGGATACGAAAACCGCCGACGGCAGTCGTGGCCAGCAAGTCCTGTTGATTGCAATCCCAATTCAGCGTACGCAGAATCGGTCCCAGTTTCCAGGAACGCAGTATATTCCCTTCAGGTAGCTGATGCTCGATGACTTCGCCCGTGGGATAGTTCCAGGAAAAAATGTGATTCGGGTTGTTCTTGTCGATCAAAACATTGCGTACGCCCACATGGGCATCGAAACTCGAGATGAACTCCAGCGTATACAAATCATAAACGAAAATTTTACCCCGATACATTGAAGGAATATAAAATTTTCGCTGCTGAAAATCGACGCGCAATTGGTTGAACGGACTCAGGCTCGGAATCCATTTCCCGAAAAACGATTGGTCGTCAACTTCGATATCCAGCAAATTGAGCGGATACTTTTTCCCGCACATATCCGCCGAGGTCGCCATTTCGATTTCGTTCTTGAGAAAATCATAAAGAATCACGATGGGCTTGTTGTTGAAGCGCCTGACCACCGCCGTATTGTCATCGACGGCGACGCATTGTTTACCGGTGATGGAATGCCCAAAAGGAACCAGCGTCATTTTATCGTTGCGCCACCGATAAAACAGGCACCTTCTCGGTTTCAACTGCGATAGCGTGACCACCGAGGTATCCGGATTATAATTCATGTAAAACACGTCGCTATATGGCTCAAGATCGGCGAGTTTCTTGACCTTTTTAGTGACCAAATCAATTAATATTATTTTTTGCGACACCGCGCTGACCAGGTAAGGTCCGATGGAGATCGATTTTTCCGTCGCCTCGCCCCCCAACTCCATACTGGAAATCCTGCCTTCTTTGGCGATCATTGCGGCTTTGCGGCTGCTGGTATGCGGCGTGATGACCAGTTTACCAGTTTCCCGATTGCACAGCATTTCCATACGGCTCCGGGGCAAAAACCCGAAACCGTTGCCCCAGAAGATGGCCTCCACCTTCTCCTGGTCGAGGATGGCGAATTTCTCGTCTTCGGTAAGCGCCAGGAACTTCCATTCCTTGATCGGAATCGTGATCACCATGATCGCCAAAATTATCTCGATGATCACAATTTTTCGAACCTGCTTATATCGCCAGATCGCCACCACCCACCCCACCAATCCTAGATAGGCAAGGAAGATGGAGACATTCGTCAATTCCAGGCGGGGTCCCTGCAAAAACCACATCGAGACGATCCAGACCAACAGGACGACCACCGAAATCGAATCGTTTTTAATCAAATGCCGCAACGGCACCAACAACGACACTGCGACGGCCAGTTCAAAATAACCAGACGAGGTCGGCAGGTAAGCACACCCGCAATAAACCGATGCAACACACGCAAATCATATTC
>CALBTQ010000821.1 GCA_937967875.1 uncultured Pseudomonadota bacterium | reverse complement strand
CCACCGAGATCTACACTCTTTCCCTACACGACGCTCTTCCGATCTTTCGCGCCGTCGAGCTTCAACGGTGCCGGACTTTACACGAAAACGGGACCAGGGAAAAGTTCCCATTTCAATTTTTTCCACCGCAACGAAAAGCGAAGCGTTCCGCGACGAACGCAACTTGATTCGGCAGCTTCATCCGATTAGGATTCGCTTTGGGAAGAAGCGCTTCAATCATATTGACGAAGGGAAGAAAAAATGAAGAAGCACGTCATTCTCGGCGTTCACATCACCGGCCGCGTCGACCAGGCGGTCCATATTCAGCGGGTCTTTACCGAGTACGGCTGCAACATCAAAACCCGCCTGGGCCTACACGAAACCAGCCCGGATTATTGCGCTCCGTCGGGTCTGGTGCTGCTGGAAATGACCGGCGAAGAAGCCGACACCGACGCGATGATGGACAAGCTCAACGCAATGCACGGCGTGGAAGCGAAAAAGATGGTCTTTCTGGATTAGGCGCTAACGGGCCTCTTTCCACTTACGGGCTTTTTCAATGGCGTTGCCGATCTGCTCGAAGTGCACCGGCTTGGCCAACACTTCGTTCGCGCCCAGTTTGATGAATTCGGCTTCGTTGACGCGGTCCATGTAGGCGGTGACGACGACCATATAAATGTTGATTTCGCCCCGACTCTGATTGAGCACGCTGAGCATCTCCTTGCCGTCGACTTTGGGCATCATGTAATCGAGGAAGATCAGATCGGGTTTCAACGTGGGAATCTGCACCAGCGCTTCATAGCCGTTCCAGTACCATTCGATCCGGCCGACATTCTCGTTCGTTTTGATCATTTTGAGTATAATCTCGGCGGAGACTTCATCGTCGTCGATGATCATGACGGTCAGTTCGGTCATCTTTCTCCCCTGTCTACCGGCCATATAGTACGTCTTAAGGAATACGTTGCAAGCGCCGTATTTTCCGCTTTTGATTTTTGGTCAGCTTGATCTCGTATTGCGCTTCCTCGTTGGTCGGATTCAACTCATAGGCCTTGAAGATGTAGGTTTCCGCCAGACCGAACTTGCCCTCCTGACGGAAGATCTTCCCCAACAGGAGATAGGCCACTTCGTTGGTATCGTCCAGGCTGATGGCCCGCTTGAGCATTTCCTTGGCCTCGTGCGCGACCATGATGTCGGTTTTGCCCATCAATTCGTAATTGGAGAAAGCAAGCAGCGCCAGCGCCTGCGAGCTGCGCGGATTGACCTTCAACGCCTGGATCAGATACGAGCGCGCGTTTTCATAATGGTACTGATTGAAGAAAGACTGTCCCTTCGCCAGATTGTCGCGATAGGCCTGGGCGTTCCAATTCGCCGGAGACGTTTCGTCGATCTCCGCCGCACCGGCCGCCTTGCCCGCTTCGTCGCCCTCGCCGGCGAATTCGGCCAGGCGCGTGGTCAATAGCAGATAGGTCAGACGCAACAGCATTTCGAACCGCTCGGCGTACTGCGTTTCCAATTCGGTCAACGAATGACCGTCAATGTCCTGGAGATAGGATTGATACACCGCGTCCAACGCCAGTTGCGTCACGATATACTCCACCTCGAAAGCCAGCCGGATCGGCGTGTCCAGGCGTTCGTTGGCGACGAAGTCCTTGCGCAACTCGGTCGGATCGGCGATCTCCATAAAACCCTGGGCGACGATCTCGGCCACCGGCACGTGCATCGTCGGTTCGGTCCGCAGTCCCTCTTCGCTGGTCGAAAACTCGAAACTGGACCCGTGCCAGGTCGGACCGAACACCTGCAACAGCTCCTCGAACTGAAATTCATTGGTCAGTTGCGCATACTCGGGCGCCGTCAGTTCCTTCATTTCCAGCAGAATGTGCCCCTGCTCGACGTTGCGCCGCTTCGCCTGCTGCGCGCTCTTTAAATGCGCCTGCTGACTGATGCGCTCGCGCCGCAGCAGATAGCGCCCGAAGCTGTCGATGCGCGAGAAGTTGCTTTCGATATCGACCGCCACGCCCTCGCGAATGAAAATCTTGATCGCCCGGCGCTGGCTTTTGAACGCCAGCACACCGGTGTCGCGGTTGCGCATCAGGTTGGCAAACAACCGCCCCAGCGACGGGTAATTGATTTTGCTCTTGAACCACGGCATGAGAATTTTCTGTTCGGCGGCGGCGATGAACGGACCCATCAACTGTTCGAAAATGTTCTGCGGCCGCACCTTGTCGTCGAGCCATTTGCCGACCACCGCAGCCAGCTTCAACTCATTGAGCGGCGCGGGCAGATAATCGTCGGAAAAAATGCGGAAACCGGCGTGTTCCATCTCCGCCAACGGCGGTTTTTCCTTGGTCAACAAAATAAAGGGAATGCCGGCCAACGATGGATAATTTTTGAACAAACGCCCGATTTCGTCGCCGGTCAGCGGCGAGAGATCGGACTCGCAAATCACCAGATCCGGTCGTAGCTGCGTCGCGCTCGTCGCGGCGCACGCGAGGTTATTGCACGCCGTCCACTCGTGCCCTTCGGCCTGTAAAAAGGACGCGATCAGCTCCCGATCGTCGGGGGAGGCGATAATGAGCAAAATTTTCTTCATCATTATCGGTCCTTAGAAGGATTACTCATAATTGAATACGCTTCACTATCAAGTACTGAAACGTAAGTCAACCATAATCACATGTATAAAATGTAACAAGTAAAGATTAAAATTTCTTTTACGTAGTAATACTTTATATAACGATATTCCGAAAAAAAATGCAAGTAGTCAAGAACGAATGGATGCCGTATGGTACTATCCGAATCAATCAAACGCGACCGAATTCAACCGGCAATCGTGAGGGGCTCATGTGTGGGATAATCGGGTATATCGGCCGTAAACAGGACGCCGAAGCGGTGGACCTGGTGCTGCGTATGCTGGCGGCGGTGGAATACCGCGGCTACGATTCGGCGGGGATTGCCGGCATCGGCAAAGACGGACTGAAGATCGTCAAAAAGCTCAAGCCGCGCACCGGCAGCGTCGTCGCCGCCTTGCGCAAGCGTCTGGGCGATCCGGCCTCGTTAGCCGGCCCGATCATTCTGGCCCACACCCGCTGGGCGACCCACGGCAAGCCCAGCGAGCAAAACGCCCACCCGCAGGTGTCGGGCAAGGTGGTCGTCGTGCACAACGGCACGATCGAAAACTACCTCGTGCTCAAAAAGTGGCTCGAGCAAAAGGGCGTGACGTTCCATTCGGAAACCGACACCGAAATCGTCGCCGCACTCATCGACTATTTTTTCCGCGGCGATTTGCTGACGGCCGTCAACGACGCCCTCTCCCGCGTCGAAGGCGCGTACGCCCTGTGCGTGGCGCACCTGGACGATCCCACGCAGATGATCGTCGCCAAAAACGGCAGCGACCTGGTGATCCATCAGCGCGACGGCGAAGTCATCGTGTGTTCGGACCCGGCGGTCGGCGCGATCTTCTCGCCCTATTACATCAGATCGGAAGAGCACACGTCTGAACTCCAGTCACCGAATACGATCT
>CALBTQ010000820.1 GCA_937967875.1 uncultured Pseudomonadota bacterium | reverse complement strand
AGTACAGCATCCTGGTCCAGGCCGGTGTCAGCATTCTGACTCAGGCGAATCAGTCTCCGACGGTCGCCTTGAGCCTGCTGCAGTAGTGTGAGAAACTTTGGCTGGGTGGGCTGGGCCCACCCAGCCGCACTTGAGCATTGCGCTTAAGTGGAGGAAGGGCAAATGACTTCGTTAATGAAATCACCTCCGGTTGCCGATGCAGCGGCGGTATACGGCCCCAAGCCGACCGCCGGTAAGGATCGCAACGGGAGCGTGCGACAAGTCGAAGCGAAGCAAGCCCAGCCAAAGCCCGATGAAACACAGATGCGAGCGGAACAATCGCCGCAAAATCAATCTGTTTTAGAAAAGGACTCCGTCCGCGAGGAAAAAGCGAACAAGGTCGCCAGCGTACTGGCCGACCAAAGCGTCGAAATGAAGAACGTTCGTCTCCAATTCGAAGTGGATTCCGACTCCAGACGCGTCGTGATCAAGGTCCTCGACCGGGAGAGCGGCGAGATAATTCGGCAAATTCCACCGGAAGAAATGGTGCATGTTTCGCAGGTTCTGTCTGAACTGACGGATCAAAAGGGTTATATTGTAAACGGTGTAACCTGAATCGAGCTTGTTGGCGCTTGCAGCGTTTGATCGCAGGAAGAGGGAGAGAGGAAAATGTCCGGCATCAGCCTGTCAGGATATAGTTCCGGTATCGACACCGACACCATTGTCGCCCAGTTGATGGCCATTGAGCGGCGTCCTCTCACCCGTCTGGAGACGAAAAACAGCACGCGTGAAGCGCAGCTTTCGATTTACAGCGACATCCGCAGCAAGCTTTCCACCCTGAAAACGGCGGTCGATAAACTCAACACGATGCGCGAATTCCGTATGATGTCGATTTCGTCTTCCGACGAAGACGACGAGCACTTCACCGTTTCAGCCGATTCGACCGCGCAGGCCATCTCGCACAACATCAAGGTATCGCAGTTGGCCGTGGCGGAAAAGGAAATCAGTCAAGGGTATGCCGATACCAATTCCGAGGTTGGCTCAGGCACGTTTTCGATTCTCGTCGGCGATGAAGAAACCGAAATCACGCTGACGGCGGCCAACGCGACGCTCGAAGGGATGCGCGATGCTATCAACGCGTCGGGCGCCGCGGTCACCGCAACGATTATGAACGACGGCGACGCGACCAATCCCTATCGATTGGTGGTCAGCTCCGACGAAAGTGGAACGGCCAACGCGATTTCCATCGATGTGTCCAGCTTATCCGGCGGCACCGCGCCTATATTCACCGACGGCTCCGGCGGAACGCCGGGCCAGCAGGCCGCCGACGCCATTTTTACCTTCGATGGTGTAACGGTCACGAGCTCCTCCAACGAAATCGAAGACGTGGTGACCGGCATCGATCTGAACCTGAAGAAAGTCGACACGGAAAACACCTATGAGATAACGCTGGAAAGCAACATCGACGATCTAGTGGAAGAGATCACCGGTTTTGTCGACGCGTACAACGAGTTCATGACCTACATCGACGATAAAATCGACAGCGATACGATGGACGGCGACTACACGGCGACCCAGATTCGCCGTCAGTTGTCGGCCCTGATCTACACGTCCGTCGACAGCGGCGGCGCCTATACGGCGTTGAGCCAGATCGGCATCTCCACCAGTTCCACCGGAGAGCTGACGATCGATGAGGACGATCTGGAAACCGCCCTCGAAGACAACTTCGACGACGTAATGATGCTCATGACCGCTTACGGTTCGACCGATAACAGTAGTGTCAAGTTCGTCAACAGTTCTTCGGAAACCGAAAACGGATCCTATGCGGTGAACATCACCGGGATCGGCAGCAGCCTGGCGGGCACGATCGGCGGCTACGCGACCACGGCCATCGGCTCCAACATCCTGATGGGAGCGACCGGAACGCCGATTGAAGGATTGATGATTTCCTTCTCCGGAAGCACGACCGGAAGTTACGGCAACGTTTCGTACTCCAGCGGGGTGATGCAATCGTTCTCGAACCTGATCGACAATTATCTCGATTCGGCTTCGGGCGTCATTAAAAATAAAGAAGATGCGATCAATCGAGCCATCACTTATACGGAAGATCAAATCGCGCGCATGGAAGAGAGAATGGATAAGGTTGAGGCGCGGCTGAAAACCCAGTTCACCAACATGGAAACGATGCTCAGCCAATTGCAAACTCAAAGCAGCTATCTGTCCGCGCTGGGAACCGGTTCGTACTCGTTGTTCTAGCGGCGGCATTCTAGAGAAGAGGTAGGCCTTGCTAAGTTATAATCGTCCAAACACATTGCAGTCATACCAGTCGACGGAAATCAACACCGCCAATCGACTCAAAGTGTTGATCATGCTCTACGAGGGAGCGGTTCGCTTCACCAAGCGGGCGATTGAGGCGATCAACGAAGGCAAGATTGCGGTCAAGGGGGAGATGATCGGCAAGACGCTGGCCATCGTCGGCGAACTGCAAAGCACGTTGGATCATTCGCATGCGCCGGAACTGGCCTCCAATCTGGATCGTTTGTACACGTTCATTCAGGATCGTCTGAAGGAAGGCAACGTCAACAACGACGCCGCCGCGCTGGAAGACGCGCTCAAGATCATCAAAGTGCTGCACTCGGCCTGGGTGGAGTTGAGCAAGAAGTCCAACGCCGAGTTGGCGACCAACGGCCAGAAGCCGGTGGACAAGGAAGAAACGAAAAAGGCCAACTCGTCAAATTATTTCCAGATTAGCGTGTAAGTATCGAAACCCATGATCGACTATCGCGCAGTTGAAGAGCTTTTCGCCAAGAAAATAAAACTGCTGCGGCAACTTCACCAATACGAACTCGACAAGCAAAAGGCGATCGCCACGCCCGACATCGACGAGGCGATGCGTTTACAGGATGCCTGCGGCGAACTCTATCAGCAAATGCAGGCGTTGGATAACCAGATGGAGGCCCTGCGGCCGTCGATCGACGTGAAGGCGATGCCGCCGGCGCAACGCGAGCGCCTGCAAAAATTGGAAGACCTGATGATCGACGCGGGCAACCAGGCCTACGAAATCAATTTGCAGAACCAGCAGATCCTCAACGAAATCATGGACGCCGGCCAACGGCATCTGGACAAACTGCATCGGGGACGCAAGGCGCTGGCCGGTTACCAGAAGACCATGGGACCGGGAAAAAAGCCCAGCCGTATCTTTTCCGGCGACATTTAATCCGTTATTCTTTCCACAACATTGTTGATGCTATGGTGCGAACGCCGGAGTGTGGAGGTGTGCGGTGGATCGTCTTTTTTTCCTGTTTGTTTTACTGTCGATGATGCTTTTTACGTGCGTTGCCTGTGGTGACGATGACGACGATGACGACAACAACGATTCGATCGTCGATGACGACACGGCGGACGACGATGCTTCCGTCGACGACGATACGCTCGACGACGATTCAGGCGATGATGATACGACCGATGACGACACCGTCGACGACGACACCGTCGACGACGACACCGCCGACGACGACACCGATCCCGCCGGGCCGTATTATAAGGATTTCCTGCGCTACTGGCAGACGATGGACGAGGGCTACGCGTACTTCATGCTCAAGGAAATCGACTGGAACGCCGCATTCGACGCCTACGCGCCGTTGGCTTACGAGATCGATCAGCCGGGTGAATTTTCACTGCTCATCGCCGAAATGACCGCCTCGCTGCACGACAGTCACACCTGGTCGTATCTGTCCGGAGTGCCGCTGGAGGATCTGCCGTATCGTATGGCCACCGACGTGTGTCTGATGCGCATCGGCGAGCGCGTTTACGTTTCGCGCCTGACGGCGGCGGCGGAAACGGCCGGCATGCGCCTGGGCGACGAAGTGACCGCGCTGGACGGCGAGGACGTTGACGACGTGCTGGCGCGCGCCGGCTCGTGGGAAGGGTGTTCCTCGTCGCAGTGCTGCGACTTTTACAATCTGGCGCACGTGGATCGTTTCAGCGCCGGTGAAGAATCCGTCACCTACACCGTCGAGCAAGAGGCCGCCGCTGTCGATATCGAATTGGATCGCGACGGCACGCAATACTCCACCTGCAAACCGCAACCGCTGGTCGATTTTCTCGCCGACGCGAGCGGCACAGTGCTGCGCTACAAGCCGATCGACGACGACCTTGGGTACATCCACCTGTCCACGTTGTCGGAAGGGTACATCGACACGATTACCGCCGAGCTGGACGCGGCGCTCGCTTCGTTCGCCGGGCGCAGCGGCATTGTGTTCGACGCGCGCTTCAATCGCGGCGGCTCGGATTTGACCGTCATGCAGGTGCTGGCGCGTTTTCTCGATCAGATCGTCTGGCCGGTGTCGGTGCGCTACAAGAACGGTCCGGGGCACGACGATTTCACGCCCTGGGTGCCCGAGCCGATTTTCGCCGGCGCCTCGCCGACCGACGTCGCCGTCGTTTTCTTGATCAATGGCGGTTGCATCAGCGCGGCCGATTTTTTCGCCGCGGCGGCTTCCTACGTGCCGACCTTTACCTTGCTGGGCACCACCTCCTGCGGGGCGACCGGCGCGCCGAAAAACGACACGCTGCCGGATTCGGGCATCACCTATTACTATTCGCAAATGCAGCGCAAGTTCCTGGCGACCGGCGAGCAGATTGAAGGCGTGGGCATTGAGCCGGATATCGTCGTCGAGCAAAATGCCGCCGATCTGGCCGCGGGCGTCGATACGCAACTGGAAGCGGCGATCGCCGTCTTGCGTGCGCGTGAATAGATCTTCATCGGACTCTCATTTTACGCGAAATACCTGCAAAATTGATTGTATAATCCTAAATAGTTTTGTTACTATGATTTAATTAACGAGCAAGGTTTATCCTCGGCCCAAGTCCGAGGCGCGTGGTTGAGGGATGGGCGAGATGTCCAAACAGACCGACCAGATGAAGCATTGGTCCGGGGATTTCGGCAAGCGGTATACGCAGCGCAACGATCTGACGCCCGCGGGCATGGATCAGTTGTATCGCGATCACTACGGTCTGTCGCGCAGCGAGCTCAATCACGAATTTCTGTACAAACTGCCGCGCGACCTGCGGATCCTCGAGGTCGGCTCCAACGTCGGCCTGCAACTGGCGTTGCTGCAACAGGCGGGCTTTACCGATCTGACCGGCGTCGAGTTGCAATGGTACGGGGTCGAGGAAGGGAAAAAGAATACGCGGGGCATCAACCTGATGCAGGGATCGGCGTTCGATCTGCCGTTTCGCGACGGTTGGTTCGATCTGGTGTTCACTTCCGGCGTGCTGATTCACATTCATCCCAACGATCTGCCCGCGGCGATGGACCAAATCGTTCGCTGCAGCCGGCGGTATATTTGGGGCATGGAATATTACGCGCCGGAGCACACGGAAATTCCCTACCGCGGCGAAAGCAACCTGATGTGGAAGGGTGATTTCGCGCGCTTGTATCTGGAGCGGTTCCCGGAGTTGGAGGTGGTGACCCGCAAGCGCGTCAAATACACGGCCAACGACAATGAAGACGAAATGTATCTCTTGCGCAAAAAAGGAAAGTGATCGCCGATTCGCTACGATCATTTGGGGGCGCCTGCATGAGCCAAGCCGCATACGACAGTCTGGTGCGCGATAAAATCGTATTCATCACCGGCGGCACGGGGACGATCGGCCGGGCGTTGATCGAGCGCCTGCTGCCGTATCAACCACGCGCCATTCGCGTGTTTTCGCGCGACGAGAACAAGCAATATTTCATGCGCCACCACATGCGCGACGTGCCGAACATGCGGTTTTTCGTCGGCGACGCCCGCGATCCCGAACGCCTCAAGCGCGCGATGGAAGACGTGGACATCGTCTTTCACCTCGCGGCGCTCAAGCATGTGGAAAGCTGCGAGTACAACCCCTTCGAGGCGATCAAGACCAACATCGTGGGCACGCAGAACGTGATCGACGTCGCGCTGTACCACAACGTGAAACGCGTGGTGTTCACCAGCACCGACAAGGCGGTCAATCCGGCCAACGCGATGGGTGCGAGCAAATTGATGGCCGAGAAATTGATGATCGCCGCCGATTTCTACAAGGGCCGCCGCGAGACGGTTTTTTCCACGGTGCGCTTCGGCAACGTGATGGGCTCGTCGGGCTCGGTCGTGCCCACGTTTCTGGACCGCATCCAAAGCGGTTTACCGATCGAAGTGACCGACGCGGGCATGACCCGCTTCATCATCACACTCGCCGACAGCATCGAGTTGCTGATGGCCTCGCTGCGCCTGTGCGACGGCGGCGAGGTGCTCATTCGCAAGATGCCGATCATCCGCATCGTCGACCTGGCCGAGGTGCTTTTGTCCATGCACGGCGTGCCGGTGGACGACGAACATTTGCGCATCGTCGGTCCGCGCGCCGGCGAAAAACTTTACGAAGAATTGGTGACGCTCGAAGAATCGTCGCGGACCTTCGACGTGGGCGATTACTTTTTGATCCATCCGCACATCGGCGCGGTCAACAATCGCGAAACGGGCACGCCGATCAAGGTGGCCACCTATACCAGCGACAGCGAAACGCCGATGAGCAAAGAGGCGTTGCGCGAATTGCTGTTGGCGCACAATCTTCATCTGCCCGAAGCGAAAACGGAGGGAAACGCATGACGCCGCGCGCGGTGCTGGTCACCGGCGGCGCCGGCTTCATCGGACGCTGGGTGGTGCGCGAACTGCTGGCCGGCGGCAGCGGCGAACATCGCTTTGCGCCGCCGCGGGTGGTCGTGCTCGATAACCTGGAAAACGGCAGCCGCGAAAACCTGGCGGAGTTCGTCGACGATCCCAACCTCGCGCCGCTGGTCGAAGGCGACGTGGGCGATCGCGAGTTGCTCGGTGAGTTGTTCGCCGAACACGACTTCGATCTGGTGCTGCACCTGGCGGCGAAGATCAACGTGCAGGAGTCGATCGACGAACCGGCCGGCGTGTTCGAGGCCGACGTCGCCGGCGCCTTTTATCTGCTGGAGCAGGCGCGCCGGGCCGGAGCGGCCTTCGTGCTGATGAGCACCTGCATGGTCTATGCGCGTTCGAACGACGCGGCGGGCATCGATGAAAATCATCCGACCGTGCCCGCTTCGCCCTACGCGGGGGCCAAGCTCTCCGCCGAACACATGACCATCAGCTATTACCACGCCTACGGCATGCGCACGACGGTGCTGCGGCCGTTCAACACCTACGGACCGTTCCAGAAATCGACGGGCGAGGGCGGCGTGGTTTCGATTTTTCTATACAACGAATTGACCGGCCAACCGTTGCGTATCTACGGCGACGGCACGCAAACGCGCGACCTGCTCTATGTCGAGGATTGCGCCGCCTTCACCGTGCAGGCGGCGCTGGCCGATGAGGCGGTCGGGCGGGTGATCAACGCCGGCACCGGTCATGATGTGACGATCAACGAACTGGCGGCATCCATCTGCGCCGATCCCGCGCGGATCGTGCACGTGCCGCATATTCATCCGCAGTCGGAAATTCAGAAACTTCAGGCCGATCCGCGATTGGCGCAGCGGCTGCTCAATTGGCGGCCGCGGATGTCGCTCGAAGAAGGCATCGACAGGACGAAACAATGGATAAACACGAAAATCAATCAGAGATGAACGTCGGCAAACCGGTGGCGGCCACGTTGCTGGTGGTGGATGACGAAGAAAACGCCCGGACGATTCTCCGGCGCGTGTTCGGTGAGGACTACAACGTTCTTACCGCGTCTTCGGGCGCCGAAGCCCTAAAAACACTGGAGCAGCATGAAGTCGACGTGGTCGTTTCCGATCAGCGCATGCCCGGTATGAGCGGCGTGGAATTGCTCACGCACGTCTTCGAACGCTACCCGGATGTCGTACGCATCCTGACCACGGCGCATGAGGATCTGGCCGCGGCGATCGACGCGATCAACCGGGGGCACGTGCATCGCTATCTGACCAAGCCGTGGGACATCGACCAGTTGCGCAGCGTGATCGGCGATGAAATCAC
>CALBTQ010000819.1 GCA_937967875.1 uncultured Pseudomonadota bacterium | reverse complement strand
TCGTATTCGGTGACTGGAGTTCAGACGTGTGCTCTTCCGATCTGACAATGACGTGGATGCCGTTTCCTCCGCGACGCCGAAGGCGAAAATCAATCTCCTGACGCAGACGCATTCCGGTTGGAAACGTGCGGATTGCACGGCATGCCGTTCGGACGTCCACGACAACGACATTCCAATCACCGCTTGTAGTGGATGCCATGGGGCGAATGGCGCACCGACTTGCCCCTCGGGACATCCTTGTCATCGCAAGCAAAGCAGACCGCCAATAGAATGACGAGAAAAAATCTGATGAGATGACGGAGCTTTCGTTTCATTGCCAAGTTCTACCTTTCAGTCCGAATAAAGACGGTCCTCGAAAGGTGATACGGCGCGGACATGCCGAGTTCCTTCATTCGCCATCCGGGTTTGGTCGGCGCGGCGCAGATGCCGTCCCATCGATCGGCTCGCTCAAGCTCTGAAGCAGATTCTCCAGATTGCCAAAGCGAACAAACCGAAATTCTTCAGCGAATCGATCCTTTCCAAGACCGTGCTTCTCCGCTGCCGCGCGCGCCTGGCTGACAATCACCTCGGACAGCAACGGCTTCATATCGCCGTCTCTGGACTTCTCCAAAAGCGGGACGCGGCGTCCCCATGTCGCAAGTTGCAGGATAAATTGATTGATTGTATTTCGCATCATCGTCCTGTGAGCGCACATGGCGTCAATCCGTCGGGCAAGAGAGGCGGTTACATCTTCGGCGTGGTTTGCATGTGGTAGGTTGCTCCCAAAGTACCAACGTTCGCAAACGGAAAACGGATTCAGCCCTTCGGCGAAATGTTCCGGGTGATGGAGGTCGAAACATGAAACCCAAAACGCATCCTCCACAGCCTGCGCAACGCGGATGTGGTCCATGTTCCCTTCGTGGACACCGAATGGGTCAAAGGTAAAGACGGCGAACGGGCGGTGCTTGCGCAGCAAATACACGAAGCGTTCGCGCAGGGCGATCAGCGAAACATCGGCCAGACAGTCGGTTTCGAATCCCAAATCGATTATC
The DNA here is from genome assembly GCA_937967875.1 of uncultured Pseudomonadota bacterium. GTDB lineage: Bacteria > Lernaellota > Lernaellaia > Lernaellales > Lernaellaceae > CALBTQ01. The sequence continues at coordinate 6,911 of CALBTQ010000819.1, read as the reverse complement.
TCGGCAATCCCCAGAATGCGGGCCGCTTCCCGCATTTCCTCGGCGTTGCGTTTCTTGGTTTCCTCCATTGTGAGACCGACCGAATCTTTGGCATCGTCCGTCACACGCACGAGGATGACGAGCCGGCCTTCGTCGGCAAATTTCGCAATGGTGGCCCCACAAAACGCGGCGGCATCATCAGCATGAGGGCTGATGACCATAACTGTATGCATATGGGCGTCCTTTGAACTTTTTGTCATTGCCAATTCTCGTACCGGCCCCAGGTTGAAGGTTCCGAACCCATGACAAACCGTAATGTACCGCCTCCAGCGATATCGGAATGCCGCAGAAAAGGTTTCGTAAGCCTTCGCCCATTCCACTCAACGGATTGCACGTAAACATTTTGTGCCGAGCTGTTCTCGGCGACAACGACCAATTCGCCGCCGGGTACTCGCACCTTAGCGCGCGGGAACAACGGGCTGCCGATCATATAGTCTTCGGTGCAGGGAACAGGATATAAACCCAGCGCGCTGAAAATGTACCACGCTGACAACGTGCCGCCGTCGTCATTGCCGTCGAGGCCGTCGGGATCGTCGGAGTATTTGTTCGCCATGATCCAGCGGACCCATTCTTGCGTCAGGTCCGGCCGGCCCGCGTAATTGAAAAGATAGGCCGTGTGGATATCAGGTTCGTTTCCATGCCAGTAATGAAGGTCGGGGAAACGCGTGTCCATCTGCCCGACACTGTCTTCGAAAAACTTTTCCAGTTCCATCGCAAAGGCCTTGCGGCCGCCCATCAGCTCGACAAGACCCGGCACATCGTGCAGAACGTGCCAACGCCATTGACGATCATTGCCTTCCGTATACGCTCTGCCGAACGCCCAATCCGATACGTCGACGAAGGAGCCATCGGTGCGGCGCGGCCGGAAAGACTTTGACCGGGCATCCCACAAATTCCGATAGTTCTGCGATCGGGAAAGAAACAGATCGCGATCCGCCGTTTCACCTAAGGTATTGGCGATCTGAGCCGTGCAAAAATCATTGAGGGCGTATTCAAGGGTCAGGGATACCGACTCGCGCGCCGCGTCGTCGGGAACATATCCGAGAGATGTCCATTCCTCGACGCCGGCCCGTGATCCGTATTTCGCGGGCTTTGTCGCGTGGTCGCGCAGACCGCGATAAGCCGTGGGTAGATCGATATCCGCGATATCCCGAACCATCCCGTCGGCGATGACGTTGGCGGCGGGGGCGCCGATCATGAAATCCGAATCGCCCACGGCCATCGGCCAGCGGGGAAACGCTCCGCCTTGTTCATACATCGCAATGAGTGAGACGATGAAATCGCGGGCTTGACGCGGTCGGATCAGCGCTGTCAGGGAATGAAAATTCCGATAGGTGTCCCAAAGGGATAAATCGGAATAGTAGGTGAAGCCTTCGGCTTTATGCGGGATCCGGTCGAATCCCTGATAGAAGTTGCCGCTTTCCGTAAGGGTCGTCGGGAGCGCGTCCAGATGATACATGGCCGTATAAAATATTTTTCGATCCTCGTGCGTTCCCCCTTCGACGCGGATGTCCGATAAGCGATTTTCCCAGGCCGCGCGGGCACGGCTTCTCACCGCGTTGAAATCCCAACCGCTTATCTGTGCGTCAAGATTGGCGCGCGCCTGTTCTACGCTAATGAAGGAGATCCCGACCTTGGCCGAACCGTTAATCGTCCCTTTTTTAAACCCCACATAAGCGCCGACGCGCTTTCCGCGAGCATGCGAAAGCCTCTTCCGCGTTTTGGCATTTTCCCATACGCCATAATCGGCAAACGGCTCTGAGAATCGCGCCACAAAATAAATCGGAACGCCGCCGTAAATTTCAGAAAACGCGCCGTGCTGATTGGTATATCCATAGACTTCTCGCGCGTCGGGATCGATGACGGCCTCGGCGTCGGCGCTCGTGCGATAACCGTAATTCGCATAGCTGACGTCGATCAGGATATAGGGGGTATCTTCCGCATTCTTGGGAAAGGTCCAGCGATGAAATCCGGCCTGAGCCGTCGCCGTAAGTTCGACGCGAATGTCGTGCCGATCCAGGCGTACGCGGTAGTAGCCGGGCGAAGCGCTTTCCGTTTCATGCCGAAACGACGAGCGGTAATCCGACGGGCTGATATGCCCGCCCGGTTTGCCGAGAACGGGCATGATGTTGATGTTGGCCAGGTCCGATGCGCCCGTGCCGGGCAGGTGCGTATGGGTGATGCCTCGGATAATCGTGTGGTCGTATTGATAACCGCCGGGATTCGGCCAGACCATGATCCGACCGCGACCCGGATGAGTGTCCGGCGACAGCTTCACCATGCCGTTCGGGACAAGAGCGCCGGGCATGCAAGTTCCGGCGCCCCACCAGTGTCCGCCGGCGCCGATGAAGACGTCGACTTCGTCAATGAACTCCTTCGTTGCTTTTTCAACCGACGGGTGAATGATGGGATGTTTGACGGCGCAGGCGAAAGCCGCGAACAACAGCATGAGGATGGCGATCATGGCGATCAAACAATATCTTGATCGCCTGTTGTCTGTCGCCTCCTTTCCATCAACAAGTCCCAAAGTGCAACGGAATGTCACGGGTGTTCCTTTGTCGCATAAGCCTTATTTCGACGCGCCCCAATCCGAAGGTTCGGGTCCCATGACGAAATCAAGAGTCCCACCTTCGGCGATTGCCGCATGATCGAACCAGGGCGCATCGAGGGATTCGCCGTTCAATTTGACCGACTGGACATAGACGTTTTCCGGAGAATTGTTCTCGGCCGTAACAACCAGCGTTCCCGCACCGTCGCCGACGGCCATTTCCACACGGTCGAATAGCGGACTGCCGATCTGATATTGCCCCGAGCACGGCGACAGCGGAAAGAAGCCGAGCGCCGAAAAGATATACCAGGCCGACAACGTGCCGCCATCGTCGTTGCCGTCGATCCCGTTCACCGCCGTCGAATACTTCGTGTCCATTATCCAGCGGGCCCACTTGGCCGTGAGGTCCGGTCGGCCGACAAAATTGAACATGTAGACGACGTGCTGGTCCGGTTCGTTGCCGTGCCAGTAGTAGGGATCGGCCATAAAAGTATCCGGAGCCAACGCGGCCTGCTCGAAAAATTCGGTCAGTTCCGCCGCGAACTCGGCGGGACCTCCGAAAAGGTCAACCAAGCCGGGCACATCATGAGGAACGAACCAGCGGTAATGACGCGCGTTGCCTTCCGTGATCCAGCGCGGCATGAACTCGGTCTCGTCAAAATGAGCGACGAAAGCGCCGTCGGCGTTGCGGGCATGGAAAAATTTAAGCTCGGGTTGCCAGACGTTGACGTACTGCGCGGCCCTTCCCAGGAACATCTCTCGATCTTCATCGCGGCCCAGGTAATCGGCGACCCGGGCAATGCAATAGTCCTCATAGGCGTATTCGAGTGTTTTGGAAACCGATTGGTCGCCGTGATCATTGGCCACGTACCCCAGCGACACCCAGTCTTCGATCTCGCCGCGTCCACCGGGTGACACGGGTTCGATGGCTTGCTTGCGCATGGCCTCATAGGCGGTCTCGACATCGAAATCGGTCATTCCCTTAATCACCGCCTCGCTGATGACCGAGTCCGAATGAGTGCCGATCATGATGCCCGTTTCGCCTGTGCCCTGCGCCCACACGGGGAGCGATCCTCCCTGTTCGTACATCCTGATCATCGAGACAATGAAATCGCGATTCAAACTCGGCCGCAGCAAGGTCATCAACGGATGAGGGGCGCGGAAAGTGTCCCAAAGAGAAAAGTCGGAGTAATAGGTGAACCCTTCCGCCTGATGCGGTTGATGATCGAAGCCGAGGTAACGACCGCCCTCCTCGGTGAGATTGGTCGGCAAGACGTCCAGATGGTACATGGCGGTATAAAAAACTGTCCGCTGCGCCGGCGTGCCCCCTTCGACAATGACATCCGCGAGGCGGTTCGCCCACGCTTCCTCCGCTCGCGCGCGGACGCTTTCGAAGTTGAAATCCGGGACTTGCGCTTCAAGGTTGGCGCGAGCCTGTTCGACGCTGATGAAGGAAATCCCCACTGTCGATACGACTTCCTTGGCCCCGGGGGCAAAGCCGACATAGGCGCCGATGCCGCACCCGGTTTGGTGAGTCGTTCCCGGACTGCGCGTGTCTCGCTGATAGGTTCCGAATTCAATCGGCTTTTCGGAAAACCGCGCCACGAAATAGACGGTCATTCCGCCGTAGGCGGAGTTAAAATTGCCCGAAAAATGGTGATAGCCGTAAACCTCCCCAGCGGCGGTGTCAATCTCGACCTCGGCGTCACGGCACGGCAACCACATGGTCATCGCCGCGGTGACGTGGATCACGATCGCCGGCCTTGCCTCGTTTTCAGGATATGTATATCGATGCACGCCGACGTTGTTCGTGGCCGTCAATTCCACATCGATTCCGAATCGGTCAAGCCGCACGGCATAGTAGCCGGGGCTTGCGGCCTCGGTCTCGTGCCGAAAATCGGACCGGTAGCCGGACGGCAGAATCGTGTTATCGTCGACGCCCATGACCGGCATCAAGCGGATATTGCCCATGTCGGCGATGCCCGTGCCCGGTAGATGCGTATGGGAAAAGCCGCGAATCGTCCCGTCCGGATGCCAATAGCCGCCCGCGTGAAAATAATCGACATACAAAGGACCCATGGACGTATCGGGACCGAGTTTGACCATTCCGTTAGGGACCTGCGGCCCCGGCGAACTGGCCCCCATGCCCCACATAAAACCGCCGGCGCCGATGAACGGATCGACGAAATCCAGCAATTCTTCGTGTTGGTCGTCATCATCGTCGTCGTCATCCGCGGCATCGTCATCCGCCTGGTCGTCGTCGGTTTGATCGTCGTCCGGCGCGGCGTTATCGCCATCGGAAGAATCACCGTCATTGTCGCAAGCGCAGAGAAATAATCCGAAGACGAAGACAATGGACAAGAAAAGAATGTATCCGGATTTGGGGATTTCCGTCATGCTTGCTTCCCCCATTTGCGACGAATTCCCACTAGCAGCCGCACCCGCTGCCTTCGCTGTCGTCATCGTCATCGTCGTCGGCCGCATCGTCGTCGGCCGCGTCGTCGTCGGCGCTGTCGTCATCGGCGCTGTCGTCATCGTCGTTGTCATCGTCATCCGAGGGTTCTTCTTCATCCACATAGTCGTCGGGTTCGGGGCCTAAGCCGCCGAAGGCGAAATACGGTGCATACGCGTCCGCCAGCACTTGCGCCACGGGTTTCCGGTTGACGCGGTCCATGTGAATCAAGCCCATCGATTGCAGATAAGGCGCGATAAATTCCGGCAGGCCGTTTTTCGTGAACCAGTTAAAGACGCAGAACCACGTAGTGGCTGTCAGATTGCCGTTGGGATTCACATTGCCTTGTTCGTCCAAGGCCGCCATCTCGACAAAAGCGCTCCAGGTGCCCTCGAAAACGTCGATCTGGTTTTGCGCCTGGCTGTCGTCGGCCTCCGACCAGATCCCGTATTCCGTCGAAACGATCGGATGCTGCGGATTGGCCGCCATCGCGTCGTTCAGAAAATCGACGGTGTCCCGGTACATGTCGTCGCCGTAAAACACGCCATAGTACGTGGTCCAGCCGGCCACATCCAGCGGCTCCTGGGTCTTGGCGATCAGTTGCCAACCGATGTCCGCGGCGGGGGATTGCGACAGCAACCGTCCGTCGTCGATCCGGGCGCGGAAGTCATCCGCCAGGCGCTGGTTGTATTCGATCATCTGGCGATAGAACACGAAGGGGCATTCGTTCTCCGTGCCCCACAACAGAATGGAAGGACGGTTGTTGCCCATGAAGATCATTTCCCGGAACATCTGATCGGCGATGCGCCGCTCGTCCTGCATGTTCCAGTTCCAACCCATGAACCAATAAACGGGGATTTCCGTATAGACCGACAACCCGATGCGGTCCGTGGCCAGATAGGTGTAGGGATGGTTGGGATAGTGGCCGGTGCGCAGGAATAGCGCGTTCAGGTCGCGGACGATCAGCAAGTCGTTGACGATTTTCTCCCACGTTGCCGTGCGCCCGGAATCCGGCCATTCTTCATGACGCGCTACTCCGGGCAGAAAGGCGACGCGGCCATTGAGCAGAAGTTTCCCGTCTTCGCGATCCACGGTGCGGATGCCGAACTGCGAAAAATGGCGATCCGTTTCGCCGTCGGCGTCGATCGTCGTCTGCATGACGTAAAGATGCGGGACCTTCGGCGTCCACCGGCGCGGGGCGATCACCCGCACGGTAAAACGCGCGACGCCCATCGAGTCCGCGGCCACGGCGATGGTATGTTCGGTCGAACCTTCCAGATACGCTTTGTCGCCGACGATCGCCGCGGGACGCGGGTCGGTCAGGTATCCCGGCGCGGTGGGATCGGCATGATACGGCTGCAGCGAAACGGCCACGTTTTTGTTTGCGCCGCTGCGATTGACCACCACGACCTGTACATCCAGCGTGCCGTTGTAATCGCGGGGATAGATATTCACCCGCGCCGCGTAAACCGGCGGCGCGCTTTCGAGAAAAATATCCTGAATGATGCCGGCGTAGCTCCACCAGTCCATGGCGATCCAGTTGGGAACGGCGTCCTGGCGAATCCCAGGCAGCGGTTCGTCGATGCGCACGGCGAGAAGATTTTCCTGGCCGTAATCCAAATACTCGGAGAGGTCGAAGGCGAAAGGCGTGTAGCCGCCCTCATGCACGCCCACCCATTGGCCGTTGATCCAGAGGTCGAAGGTGTAATTGGCGCCGAGGCATTTCAATGTCGAGACATTGCCTTCCCACTCCTGGGGAATAAAGACGCGCTTGCGGTACCACACGCCTTGGTGATAGGCCTCCGGACTGGAGTTTTCGTCACCCGGCAGATCGGAAGAGCGTCGTGTAGGGAAAGAGTGTAGATCTCGGTG
>CALBTQ010000818.1 GCA_937967875.1 uncultured Pseudomonadota bacterium | reverse complement strand
CACGTTCATCCGCGTGATCTCCACCTGGAAGGGGCCCAATGCCGACCCGAACTTCCAGGAATACGGCACCAGCCTGATTTGGGCGCTGACCGATTTCGACGACTTCACCGACGAACTGGCGCAAAAGTAGTCTTTTCCAATCGATTGATATTCATCAGGATTTCCACCTCTTTATTAAAATATTGGAAATAATTTGACGGATTCACGTTGCAGGCATATTTTATCAATGTAAGAAAGAGATCTTACAAAAACTAAATTTCATAAAAACATGGGTAGTGAAGTCGGCAGGTTGACGTAAACGTTGAAAAGCAAGCGAAAAAGACAAACTAGGTTATTGCACGAACGATAATCCGTGTCGGTTCGTGCCAAGCGCATTTGGTGCATGCAAAAATAATTACTCCTGAGCCGACTTTACCGTCGAAAATTCAACCGGCGCTGGGAGGAAGCCATGAAAGAAAGAGTTACCTTTGGATTAATCGTTCTGCTCTTCGGGATCGTGCTTTTCGTTGCCCCCGCATTCGCCCAGGATGCGAACGACGACGAAATCGACAACGACAACAGTTTCAATGTCCAGTTGTTCCGCCCGTCGATTTTCGGCGGCAATTTCATTGCGATGGACGATGCGCAAACGCTGAGCACATTGGGATTTCACATCGGAATTCTGGGCAACTACACATCGAGCCTGCTGACCGACTACGAGGACGACGAGCCCAATTTCGATTATATCCAGGACCTGGTGACCGTTGACGCCATGCTCGCCTTCGGCACGTGGTCATGGCTGAGCCTCGGCGTTGACGTCCCGATTCACTTCGTCAACCACCGGGTTGTCGAAAACGTTTACGACCCGTTGCTGACCCAACCGGATCTGGAAGACGAGGACCTGGAGTGGGACACCGAAGTTGGCGACATCCGCGCCGCCCTCAAGCTGCGCCTGTTGCAGCAGGAAAAGCACTGGCTGGGCTGGGCGATTCTGCCTTTCATCAATTTCCCCACCGGCAAAACCGAAAGCTTCCTTGGTGAAGGGCGCGTCACCGGCGGTGGCAAAATGATCTTTGAGCACGATTTCGGTCCGTTGAACATCGGGTTGAACGGCGGGTATCTGTACCGCGGCGAAGAGGAAGTGCTGCTGGCCGAGGTCGGCGACGCGATTACCTGGGGCGCGGGCATTTCGCACGACTGGCAAAGCGGCCTTGGTTTCTCGATCGAGTATACCGGCGCGCATTACAACGTCGACGACACCGATCTGTTCCGAAACATGCCCCAGGAAGTGCTGGGTACGCTGCGTTACAAATTCGGTGAGCGCGGTCCGCGCCTGATCGCGGGCGCCGGACCGGGCGCGAGCACCGGCGTGGGCACCCCGGCCTATCGCATCATCGGCGGTTTGGACTACACCTACGCTGCGGCGGAACCCACCGACGGCGATCTGACGTTCTCCGTCGTCGATCAGGACGGCAACGAACTGACGGCCAATCTGGTCGTGATCGGCCCGGACGGTCAGGTCGCGGTCAGCACCGTGGGTTCGGATTGGACGGGCGCGTTGCCGGCCGGACAATATGAGGTGAAAGCCAATCGGGACGGTTACGAAAGCGACGCGAAGTCGATCTACATCGCGGTCAGCCAAACCAGCAAGACCAAACTGGTGCTCAAGAAAATCGTCATAGCGGCTCCGACCGTGTTGGAGTTGGAAGTCATCGACAAAGACACCGAGGTCAAGCTGGACGCCAACGCTCTGCTGACCGGCCCGGCGGGGAAAAAGTCGGTGACGGTCGCCGGCGGCTTCACCAAACTGGAAGTCGAACCGGGCAAGTACGACATCGAAGTGGGCGCGGATGGCTACGAGACCGTGACCAAACACCTGGACGTGGTCAAGAGCGAAACGACCTCGTTGAAGGTCCAATTGCGCCGCACCAAGATCAAGATCGAAAACATCAAATTCAGAACCAACTCCGACGTGATCTCGCCGGAATCCTATGCGACCTTGAACGAAGCGGTCGAAGCGCTGAAGAAGATCGCCATCTACAAGAAGGTGGAAATCGCCGGTCACACCGACGATCAGGGGCCGGACGCGTACAACCTGAAGTTGTCTCAGCGCCGCGCCAATTCGGTGAAGAACTACCTGATCAAGCAGGGCATCGACGGCGCGAAACTCGAAGCGGTCGGCTACGGCGAAACAAAACCGATCGCCGACAACACGACCGACGCGGGCCGGGCGCAGAACCGGCGCGTCGAGTTCATCATTACATACGAGTGATTTTCTCCCTGAGGGCATACATCAGGTGAAATCCTCCTCACCACCGTCGGAACGCCCGGACAGCCGGGCGTTCCGACTGACATTATTATTTTGGAGGAAACCTGGAATGCGTATTCCAGAAAGCAAGAAAGCGCACTCATGTCGGAAGTGATGAAACGTTTCATGCTTCCCCAAATCGCTCATTGCCCGGGAGAATGCAGTAGCGGCCCGGACGCCTTGCACAACGGATTGCATCCGGTTTTCATGGCGTTTTTATGCCGCGGAAAGCGGTTACCTTTTTTTCAGGCTGTGAAAATTTAGTTGAGGAAGGTAATTGTTCTTAATATACTGTTTGTGTGCGATCTAAAAAAGCACCAGGTCTCGGTGTTGGCCACATTCGAGAGGGTGTAAGAAAGGAGGGATAACGTGACCA
>CALBTQ010000817.1 GCA_937967875.1 uncultured Pseudomonadota bacterium | reverse complement strand
GAGTTCGTATTCGGTGACTGGAGTTCAGACGTGTGCTCTTCCGATCTTCAAGGCGAGCCCGCGCATCGATCTCACGCCCGGTTTCGACGGCCCGGTGCTCCTGTGCCGGCAGCAGACCGACGTGGCGATGAAGCGTTTCGAGATCGGCATGCCGCAGGTGACGCTGCGTCCGTCGACGGCCGATCCGTGGGCCGAGGTCGAAATCGAAAACGTGATGATCGGCTTTTTCATGCTCAGCGACAACACGATGCAGCCCGGGCGCGTCGTGGCCGAGGTCGAGGCGGAATCGTTTGTTCCCTACTACTTCAAAATGACCGATTTCAACGTCGGCGACGGAAAGGACGGCGGCCATGATTGATTTCGAACCGAACGAAACGCAACGGCAGATGGTCGAAACGGCGCGCAAATTCGGCGAGGAAGTGCTGCGGCCCGCCGAGATCGAGTTGGATCGTATGGGCGATCCGGCCGCCGTGTTTCAAAGCGACACGTACTGGAACGCGATGGGTCAGGCCTTCGCGCTGGGCTTTCCCAAGATGGCGATCGGCGAACACTGCGGCGGCCTGGGGCTGGACGCGAGCACGACCGGCATGGTGTGGGAGGAACTCGGTTACTGGGGCGCGGGGCTGGCTGCGTCGCTGATGTCCTGCTCGGTGGCGCAACAGTTGATTCTGTTTCTCGCGCCGATGAACCAGGAGTTGATCGATCGCTTCGTCGTGCCCTTCTGCGCCGACGAAACCGCGCGCACGATGAGCGCCTGGGGCAGCAGCGAGCCGGACCTCGGTTCGGATGGCAAGAATTATTACGACACAAGCGTAAAGCATCGCACGACCGCGGTGAAAAAGGACGGCCGCTATGTGATCAACGGCATGAAGTCGGATTTCATCTCCAACGGCGGCGTGGCCAACGTGTACGTCGTCTTCGCCTGCCTCGACCCGGCGCAGGGGCTGCGCGGCTCGGGCACCTTCATCGTCCCCGCCGACACGCCCGGGCTGGGGCGCGGTCTGCCGATCGACAAACTCGGCCTGCGCAATCTGAATCAGTCGTCGGTGTTTTTCGACGACGTGGAGATCCCCGATAACCACATGATCTTCCCCCCGGGCGAAGGCTACCCGATGCTGCACCATGCGATCATCACCGTGGGCAGTCTCGGCGTGGGTTATCTCGCCGTCGGTCTGATGCGCGCCGCGTTCGAAGAGGCGCTCAACTACAGCAAGGAACGCGTGCAGTGGGGCAAGCCGATCTGCGAACACCAGTTGATCGCCCAGAAGCTTTACGAAACGCATCAGGCGATCGAAACGGCGCGCGCGTTGCTGTGGAAGGCCAGTTGGCTGTGCAAGGCGAAGTTCCCCGGCGACCTGAAGACGAGCCTCACCGCGCGCATCTACGCGACGAACCAAGCCGCGAAACACACCGCCGAAATGGTGCAGGTGCTCGGCGGCTACGGCATCTCCAAGGAGTACACGCTGGAGAAATATTACCGCGACGCCAAGCTGCTGCAGATCATGGACGGCACCAACGAAACGCTGATGATCGAGGCCGCGGGCTTGCTGTGACGCGCCGGGCGATGAGGAAGCGATGACCGGCTTTTTACTGGGCATGATCTTCGGCATGGTCGCCGCGCTGATGCTCAACATCGGCAAGGGCGTGCAGAAGCAGAAGGTGCATGTGTTTCTGCAAGGCCGGCGCATGTTCGCGCCGCCGCACCGCCGCGAGTTCGCGATCTGGTTGCTGGGTTTCGTCATCACGGTGGGCGCGTCGCTGCCCTACGCCATCGGGCTGAAATTGTCCGGGTCGCCCTCGACGATCTCGGCGATGACCGGCGTGGGGCTGATCGGCCTGGTGGTCTACGCCTGGAAGGTGATCGGCGAAACGATCCGCCCCGCCGACGCTTTCGGCATCGCGCTGGTCGTGATCGGCACGACGTTTCTGGGCTATCATAACGCCGGCCGCGTTGTGGTCGAGCGCGAGGTGGCCAGCCATTCGATGATCGGCGTCATCGCCTTTCTGATGCTCGCGGCGGTCGGCGGCTGTTTGCTCGCGCTGGTCGTGCGCCGCATTCACGGCCTGGTCTTCGGCGCGACGGCGGGCGCCTGCGTGGGCATCGCGTTGTGCTGCGGCGATGTGGCGTTGTTGCGCTCCGAGGTCGGTCAGCCGATCGGTCTGCTGCTCGCCGGGGCGATCGCCTTCAGCCTGCTGGCCACGTTGACGACGCAATTGGGCTTTTTGCGCGGGCGGGCGGTCGAGGTCGTGCCGGCGGTGAACTCGGCGATCGTGCTCACGCCGCTGTTTTTGGAGGTCGTCGTCTATCACCAGATGCCGCCGCCGGCCACGCTGGCGTTCATCGGGATAATTCTGGTCGCTGTGTTGCTCTTGTCGCGCGGGGCGGCCGCGCAGGCGGCGTAGCGTCTCAGCCGCGCAGCAGAGATCGGAAGAGCACACGTCTGAAATCACGTCACCGAATACGATATCGTATGCC
>CALBTQ010000816.1 GCA_937967875.1 uncultured Pseudomonadota bacterium | reverse complement strand
TACGAGATCGTATTCGGTGACGGGAGTTCAGACGTGTGCTCTTCCGATCTCTTTGTTGACGTCCTCGGTCGCGTCCACGCCCTGCTTGAGGACGACGAACGCGGCGATGGCCTGGCCCTTGAGCTCGTCCTTGATGCCGATGGCCGAGGCTTCGGCGACCTTCGGATGCTCGGAGAGCACTTCCTCGACCTCGCGGGTGCCCATGCGGTGACCGGCGACGTTGATCACTTCGTCGGAGCGGCCGAGCATCCAGAAATAGCCATCCTCGTCGCGGCGGGAGTAGTCGCCGCTGAGGTAGACCAGCGAACCGTTGTCGCCCTTTTGCCAGTAGGTTTCGACGTAGCGCTCGTCGTCGCCCCAGATGGTCAGCAGCGCGCCCGGCGGTAGCGGCGGTTTGATGATCAAGGTGCCGCGTTTGCCGGCTTCGACTTCCTGACCCTTTTCGTCGACAACCACCGGATTCCAGCCCATCGCGCCCTTGGTCGGGCTGCCGGCTTTAATCGGCAGGGTTTCGATGCCCATGTGGTTGGTCAGGATCGCCCAGCCGCTTTCAGTCTGCCAGTAGTGGTCGACGATCGGTTTCTGCAGCGTGTCGGACGCCCACTGATAGGTGGATTCGTCCAGCGGCTCGCCGGCCAGGAAGATGTGGCGCAGCGAACTCAGGTCGTGTTTTTGGATCCACTCGCCCGGGAATTTACGCAGGATGCGCATGGCGGTCGGCGCAGAGAAGACGACGGTCACGCCGTACTTTTCGATCACTTCCCACCAGATGCCGGGATTGGGATTGTCCGGCGTGCCTTCGAAAACGAGGGTGGGGATGCCGGCCAGCAACGGACCGTAAATGATGTAGCTGTGCCCGACGACCCAGCCGATGTCGGAGGTCGACCAGTATACGTCGTTGGGGCCGCAACCGTAGATCTGATCCATCGAGGAATGCACCGCGACCATGTAGCCGCCGGTGTCGCGCAGCACGCCCTTGGGTTTGCCGGTCGTGCCGGAGGTGTACAGGATGTAACTGGGGTCGGTGGACTTCATGCGCGCCGGTTCGACGATCGCGTTGGGCGCCGCGTCCATTTCAGTCTGCCAATTCAGGTCGCGCCCTTCCTTGGCTTGCCAGGGAGCGAGCTTGCGGTCGAACACCAACACGTGCGGTACTTTGTTTTCGGCCAGATCGAGCGCCGAGTCGACGATCTTCTTGAGCAGCACCGGTTTGCCTTTGCGGCTGGAACCGTCGGCGCAGATGATCATCTTGGGCTGGCAGTCGTCGATGCGGTTGGCCAGCGAATCGGACGAGAAACCGCCGAACACAACCGAGTGGATCGCGCCGATGCGTGCGCAGGCCAGCACGGCGACCAACGCTTCGGGCACCATCGGCATGTAGATGATGATCCGATCGCCCTTGGCGATGCCTTTGCTCACCAGCACGTTGGCCAGGCGATTGACCAGACGATACAGTTCAAAGAAGGTGATGATCCGACTCTGACCCGTTTCCGGACTTTCCCAGATGATCGCGGCTTTGTTGCGTCCCGCGCCGAGCGCATGACGGTCCACCGCGTTGTAACACAAGTTGGTTTCACCGCCGACGAACCAGCGGTAGAAAGGCGGGTTGGAATCATCGAGGACCTTGTCCCACTTCTTGAACCAATGAAGTTTCTCCGCTTCGGCCCCCCAGAATCCTGCGGGATCCGTGATCGAGAGTTGATGCAGCTCTTCATACTTCCGGCTCATGAATAAGATCCTTTCCTGTTCCGAATAAATGGTTGCAACCTAAGAAAACGCATACGCTTTATGCGCTATTCAACGTATTTTTGCAACCAGCCCGCCAGGAAAATTTTCCATCCGGCCGGGCGCGGTTGTTTTGAAGCTAACGGTGCGGTATAAAAGAATAAATTGTGTAATGGCTATTCCAATTTGGCGAGAGGTCCCGCAAAAATGACCGACAATCGACGCAAATCAAGATCGGAAGAGCGTCGTGTAGGGAAAGAGTGTAGATCTCGGGGGGCGCC